>CAVHRL010000037.1:0-18434 GCA_963638375.1 Lachnospiraceae bacterium | reverse complement strand
TCAGAATGCTTTCTTAATAACATCTTATGTTCTTCTACATAAGCCCTTTGTTCTGTTGTAAGAACTTTACCTGTATTGGAATCATTTCTCAATCTAAAATAATTCAATGGTTCATGAATGATATAAACATCACCAAGACAGGCAATACTCACCCAAAAATCATAATCCAAGATATATTTAAAGCTTGAATCAAAACCATTTACTTGTTCTAATACACTTCTTCTAAATGTATTATTTAATGGAGCTCCAAATAAATTTCTAGAAAATAAGCCAGCTCTAGCGATAACTTTCCCATCCACTAAACCACTTATTTTATATCTTGTATAAGATCCTTTTGTATTTCCTTGTAAATCTCTAAATTGTGTATCACTTTCTGACATCACAGCACTTGGATGATTGATCAAAGCCATGACTTCTTTTTCCAATGCATCATTCGCTAACATATCATCCGCACAAATCAATTTAATAAATTCACCTGTACAATGACTTAAACAATTGTTCCAGTTTCCACTCATCCCTAGATTCTTTTCGTTAAGAAATAATTTCACTCTAGGATCAGAATAGCTTTGAATCACTTCTACAGTTTTATCTGTTGAATGATCATCGCAAATCACAAGTTCTATATTTTTGTATGTTTGATTTAAGATGCAATCAATTGTTTCTGAAATGTAATCTGCATTATTATATGCTGGAATACATACACTCACTAATGGAAGATTATTTGTTGTCATGTTCTTTTTTCTCCATTAGTGCGATTTTTTGTGTTAGTTCTTTGATTTGTTCAGATTGTTTAGAAATTGCACTTGTTAAACGAAAAACAATTACTAATGTAAAAACAAATCCCAAAAAGAAAATCATGTTGATTGGTAAGGCAATTCCCATTAAATTAGCTAATAGATTTAATAAACCAGGAAATATTGTCACCAACAAAATACAGAATAATAAAAGAAGCCAAGTTAAAGTATATTGGAGATTCAATTTCTTTTGTTTAATTTGGCTTACAAACATAGAAAATGTAAGCAAAATCAAAATAATCAATACAATTCTTAATTGATATGTCATATTACACCTTATACTTTCTTAGATTTTCAATCAATATCGCTAAAGATACTTTAATCATGTAATAAACAGATTTACTTGCGCTAATAGAAGAAACACCACCCTGTCTTTCTTTCATTTGTACAGGAACTTCTAAGACTTTTAGATTTCTTTTTAATAACGCCACAATACTTTCTGGTTCTGGATAATCTCTAGGATAATCTTTTGCGAATAACGCAATTACTTTTCGATTACACATACGAAAGCCAGAAGTTGGATCCGTAATTGTTTTACCAGTCAATAGATGAATCAATTTTGTAAAGTAAACAATTCCTACTCTTCTCATGAATGTAGACTGAAATCCTTCATTGTTAATAAAACGAGATCCAATCACCATATCTACTTGATTTTTTTCTAAAGCATCCACTAAAGTAGATAAATATTTTGGATCATGTTGTCCATCACCATCTACTTGTACCGCAACATCATAATCATTTTCTAATGCGTATTTATAACCTGTTTGTACAGCACCACCAATACCTAGATTAACTGGTAATGCGATATGGTTGATATTGTTTTGTTTTAAAATCTCTAAAGTATTATCTGTAGAACAATCATTGATTACAACATAATCAAAATCAGGTGCATCTTTTTCAATCACCTTAACTGTATTTAAAATGTTTTCGCTCTCATTAAAAGCTGGAATAATAATTAATTTTTTCATAATAAAATAGTGGTAGCATTTCTACCACCACTATTTTACTATATTTCCATTAAAACTTAAATGTAACGTTTTAACGCAATAATCCATGCTTTTTTAAAATCGGGTCAATTCTTTTGGAAATTGCTGAAAGTCCAATCATCGTAAGCATAATATAGAATGGAACATAGATATATAAGTATCGTGCTCTTGCCTCAAATAACAACTGAAACAAACCACTTCCTGCAATCGAAAATAATAAAATTCTCTTCTGCTTACTACTTGTTTCATCAAAACAAGATAAGATCGTAAATAACAATAAGATTAACCAAACTGCTTGGCGAATCGTTGAAGTATAAATATACAAACTTCCTTCTGAATAAATTAAATTTCTTAAAAGATTTACAAACCCATTATTCCAACGTGCAACATAAGAATAAAAGTCACCTTCTGTTCCCAACGAATATGTTCCATCATTAAATATCGTTAATGTTTTTCTTTCTAAATGCTTCAACAAACCACCAACGCCCATTGTTTGCACACGTTCTTTAGCTCTTTGTAAATCTGCTGCATTTCTTTCTTCGTTGCTATTAAAACTTTCTGAAAATTGCACATCTTCGGCGTTCCATATTCCATTAGAATCTTCATTCAACCCCATCATAACAAAATGTGGAACACTCATTACTTTTCCTTCCGTCAATTGAAAACCAGCTAAAGAAATGAGCTTGTGGTAAGAAAAGCTAGAAATAACAACAACAGCGATTACAGTTATTAATTTCTTGATAGAAAATACTTCAAGTACTTTTCTCTTTGTCTTAAATACATCAATTATTGTAACCATTATGATCGCAATCGTTACGATAGCGATTTGTGGTTTTATCGTATAACCCCAATATGTTAAGAACGCAATACATGCGATTTTAAACAATGTATATTTATTATTGGAAAGTGATTGATACAATCTCAAAATAAGAATCGGAAAAATCAACCCAGTACTATCAGAATAAGGAATGATCAACCAAGGTGAAAAGCCAATCAATATCAAGTAAAAGATAATAGAAATTCTTTTAAGATGAATATTTTTCGTATAATCATACACCATTTCACTCAATAAATAACCCGTGATAGAGGATAATACACATTGAAAACAAATCAATAACATCACACTTTGAGACACTTCAGAAAATACTGGTGAAATATGAATTCCAATACGAATCATCACCGCATATAACATGACTATCATAGAATTATTTGGATATTCTGAATAATAATATTGTAAGGCATTAAAATCATCATTGTGATTGAGTGCTAACGCTCTTGCGGCAGGAAGAACTGATCCACCCACATCCCACGATGTATAAAAATACAACAACACGCAAAATACAATTTGAACCGCACATACAATCACCCAAAATAAGTATTTTTGATATTTCTTCTTAGCTTTTTCGACATTATCTTTCTTGAGGCGTACATAAATACAATATCCAACCAAAAGCACCAAACACGCAACAATCAATAAGATAATATTATTCGTCAAAAATTCTCTTTTTAAAGAATAATTGATTCCTCCACAAAACAAAACTACTAAAAAAATAATCACAAAGCTAATATAAATCAAACAATCTAAAATATTCACATTTCTCTTTTTCATATAATCACTTCTCATAAGTTCTTTCACTAATAATATATCTTGGTCTATGTTTGACTTCTAAATAGATCTTACCAATGTATTCCCCTAATACACCGATACTGATCAATTGAATGCCTCCTAAGAAACAAATAATGCATGTCATATTTGCCCATCCTGTTGTGTGAGATATGAATGTCCAAATTACACCAACAAAACTAATCAAGGATACAATCAATCCTAAACTTGTAATCATTGTAAGTGGTTTAATGGATAAACTTGTAACACCGTCAATCGCTAACCCAAGCATTTTTTTCAATGGATAATGACTTTCTCCAGCCATTCTTTCATGTCGTTCATAATAAACACATGTACTATGAAAACCAACCAACGGTACTAATCCTCTTAAAAACAAATTCACTTCTTCAAACTTCGAAAATTCTTGTAAGACGACAGAAGAAATCAATCGATAGTCTGCATGATTAAATACTACTTCTACGCCCATCCTTTGTAGAATTTTATAAAACCCTTCCGCTGTAAATCGCTTGAAGAACGTATCCGTATCTCTGTTGCTTCTAACTCCATAGACAACTTCAGCACCCTTATGATATTCATCTACCATCGCTTCCATCGCTTTAATATCATCTTGTCCATCACAATCAATTGATATTGTGATGTCACAACAATCTTTTGATTCCATTAGTCCCGCTAACACTGCATTTTGATGACCACGATTTCTACTTTGACTAATACCAATGAAATGTTCATCTTGTTTAGATAGTTCTTGAATGATATTCCATGTCGAATCTTTACTGCCATCATTCACAAACATGATTCTACTATCAGCACTAATCTTATCCTTAGAAATCAACTCGTTTAATTCTTCTAGAAATAATTTTGAAGTGATAGGTAAAACTTGTTCTTCGTTATAACATGGAATTACAACATTTAATTTCGGCACCCTCTTTTCATTCCGCATATAAAACTTACCCCTTTTTAAAAATCAACAATTTACTCGCTACATAATTCAATACAATGACTACGACATTCGCTAATATCTTTATTACCATATCATTCATGTGTAATAAATCAACAAATACAAACATACAAGCTAAATCTAAAAATCCTGTTAATAATCTACAAGAAAAGAAAGAAAACATTTCTTTTAGAATATCATAGATTCCTTTTACATTAGAATGGAATACCCATTTTCGATTTGTGATATATGCAAACAAAACAGACAAGATCCATCCAATGACTGTAGAAATCATAACAGATAAATTGATCATATGCGCACAAAACCAATATACGACCATGTTCACTAAAGTCGTACAAACTCCAAAGAATATATATGGAATTACATCTTTATGTTCGTTTATTATTTCTTTTATCTTATTCATATACATAATTCAATCTCAAAATGAAAGATAGGAGCACAAAATATTTAACATGTTTGTACTCCTATTCTTGTTTTATTTATTCCCCTAAAACTTAAATGTATCCTTTAAACCTAACCACTTCTGATCTTTATCAGATAGATTTAAAGCTGTACCATCTGTTAAATGATATCCTTCTGCACTCGCATTTCCTGGGTAATTACCTTCTAATTGAGGCCATTCAATTCCAATTTCAGGATCATTCCAAGCAAGTCCACCCTCATCATTGGCATGCCAGAAATCATTTACTTTATAACAGAATTCCGCTTCATCGCTCAACACTAAGAAACCATGTGCGAATCCTTCTGGAATCAAGAATTGTTTTTTGTTTTCAGCAGTCAATTCAACACCATACCATTTTCCATATGTCTTAGAATCACTTCTCAAATCCACTGCGACATCAAATACAGAACCTCTAACAGCTCTTACTAATTTACACTGTGGGAAATTCTTTTGGAAATGTAATCCTCTTAATACACCTTTCACAGACATAGATTGATTATCTTGAACAAAGTTGATATCAAATCCTGCTTCTTTCATATCATTTTCATTGTATGTTTCCATGAAGTAACCTCTGTTATCTCCATGGACTGCTGGTGTAATAACACATAATCCTTCAATTCCACCAACATTCTTTTCTACACTAATTTGTCCCATCTTATAGATTCTCCATATCTAATTCATCAATATATCTCTTAACTGCATCTTGCCATGTTGGTAATGGTGTAAATCCATTTTCAACAAGTTTTGATTTATCTAATCTAGAATTAAATGGTCTAGCAGCTTTACTCAAACCATATTCTTCCGTTGTAACTGGAGTTACTTTTGTGGAATATCCTGCAACTTCATAAATTTCTTTTGTGAAATCATACCAGGAAATATATCCACCTTCATTTGTTGCGTGATAGTAACCATATTTATCAGTTTCAATCATATCAACAAGTAATCTAGCTAAATCAAATGTATAAGTTGGTGTACCAATTTGATCATTAACGACTTTCACTTCATCATGTGATTTACCAACTTTCAACATTGTCTTGATAAAGTTTTTACCATTCTTACCAAATACCCATGCGATACGAACGATAAAATATTTCTCTAATGTATTTGAAACCGCAAGTTCACCTTCTAATTTTGTTTGACCATAAATATTTAAAGGCTTGTAATCTTTACAATCTGGTTGCCAAGGTTCTGTACCTTGTCCATCAAATACATAGTCAGTAGAAATATAAACCATCTTCGCATCAATAGCTTTAGCGACATCAGCGATGTTTTGTGTTCCACCCGCATTGATAGCTCTAACCTTTTCTACTTTATCGTCATCTTCTGCCATATCAACTGCAGTCCAAGCAGCACAATGTACAATGACATCAGGATGAACTTCGTTGATTGTTTTTTCTACCGCAGCTTTATCTGTAATATCTAAAGAAACATAAGGTGCACTTGTTACTGCAGTTCCATCCATTACACCAGAATAAACTGGTGTAATATCTGTTCCAACACCTTCATAGCCTCTTTTAGCTAGCTCGTTCATGACATCATGACCAAGCTGACCACACACACCTGTAACAAATACTTTCATTAGTCGATTACTTCTTTCTTTCCATACATTTCTTCATAGTAGTTTTGATAATCACCAGAGATGATATCTTTCCACCATGCTTCATTATCTAAATACCATCTGATTGTCTTTTTAATTCCATCTTTAAACATTGTTTCTGGCAACCATCCAAGTTCAGCGTGGATCTTGGCTGGATCGATGGCATATCTTTGGTCATGTCCTTTACGATCTGTAACGTGTGTGATCAAAGATTCAGGTTTACCTAATTCTTCAAGAATGATCTTAACAATATCGATGTTTCTCATTTCGTTGTGTCCACCAATATTGTATACTTCACCAACTGTTCCCTTACGAATGATCAAATCAATTGCCTTACAATGATCTTCTACGTATAACCAGTCTCTGACATTTAAACCTTCACCATAAACAGGTAATGGTTTATCTGCTTGTGCGTTAGCGATCATCAATGGAATCAACTTTTCAGGAAACTGATAAGGTCCATAGTTATTAGAACATCTAGAAATAGTTGTAGGTAAGCCAAATGTTCTATGATATGCATTAACTAATAAGTCAGCACCTGCCTTAGAAGAAGAATATGGAGAAGAAGTATGTAATGGTGTTGTTTCTGTAAAGAACAAGTCTGGTCTATCTAATGGTAGATCACCATATACTTCATCTGTAGATACTTGATGGTATCTCTTTACACCATACTTTCTAGAAGCATCCATTAATACAGATGTACCAATGATATTTGTCTCTAAGAAGATTTCTGGATTTTCGATAGAACGGTCTACATGAGATTCAGCCGCAAAGTTCACAACGATATCTGGCTTTTCTTCTGCGAAAATCTTATCAATTGCTTCTCTATCACAAATATCTGTCTTATAAAATTTAAATTGTGGATTATCCATAACATCTTTCAATGTCTTTAAGTTACCAGCGTATGTCAAAGCATCTACGCAAATGATCTTATCTTCTGGATGTTCCTTGAGTTCTAAAAATACGAAGTTGCTTCCGATGAAGCCTGCACCACCTGTTACTAAAATATTCATTTTTTATTTCTCCTTTGCTTGTTTATTAATTGGTCCTTGAATACTATTTTCTGCGATATTTCTTAAATATGCGCCATAAGGACTCTTACCATATTTCTCTGCTGTTTCCAATAATTGTTTTTCATCAATCCACTTGTTATAGAATGCAATTTCTTCTGGAACAGAAATACGAATCCCTTGAATATGTTCAATACTACGAACATAGTTTGTAGCTTCTGACATAGATTCAATCGTACCTGTATCAATCCAAGAAAAACCTCTACCTAATACTTGT
Organism: Lachnospiraceae bacterium; assembly: GCA_963638375.1. Lineage (GTDB taxonomy): Bacteria > Bacillota_I > Bacilli_A > Erysipelotrichales > Erysipelotrichaceae > Bulleidia. The sequence goes on along the minus strand of CAVHRL010000037.1, from coordinate 10,746 downwards.
AAATCTAAATCACCTTCTTTTAAATATAGTTTATTTAAATCTGTGATTTCATATTCCCCACGCGCACTTGGCTCTAATTCCTTTGCGTATTTCACAACACGATTATCATAGAAATACAAACCTACAACTGCGTAGTTACTCTTTGGATTTGTTGGTTTTTCTTCTAAAGAAATCACTTTTCCATTTTCATCAAATTCCGCAATTCCAAATCTTTCTGGATCATTGACATATTTACCAAATACAGTCGCTCTATGATTTTCATCAGCATTTTTTACAGCTTCTCTTAACAATCTACCAAAGTGATTGCCATAGAAGATATTATCTCCTAATACCAAGCATGCCGTATCATCTCCAACAAACTCTTCACCCAATACAAATGCTTGTGCTAGTCCATTTGGAACTTCTTGTACCTTGTATTCAAAATGAACACCAAACTCACTACCATCACCTAACAATTGTTCGAAATTAGGTAAGTCATGAGGAGTAGAGATAATCAAGATATCTCTGATACCAGCTAACATCAATGTACTAATTGGATAGAAAATCATTGGTTTATCATACACTGGTAATAATTGTTTACTTGTTACACGTGTTAATGGATACAGTCTTGTACCTGATCCACCAGCTAGAATAATACCCTTCATATAGGATCCTCCATTTATTTACTAACATATATTAAAAGATGACGTAACGTCATCTTCAAGTATTATTTACAATTAACACAATTTCACATAATTCATCAACCATTATTTCTCATATGTTCATTTTTAGAATTTCTTTCCAATCATCATGGAGTCCCATTTTTTCTTTTTTGACATGAGGGTATTTTTTCAAAAGATAATCAAGGTTTTCCAAAAATGTATACCAGTGTCGATCATCCGGTAATAATCGTTTGAAGCAGATCAGTATTCCCATCATTCTATCATTTGATAGACCGTATTCTATATCATCTTTGTACAACTTAGGTTTTTTTATTAAAGTAATATTATACAATCTACCATAATGAGCACATATATTACGAACATATGAAATACTTTCTATCCAGCTTTCCAAATATGGATAACTTATACCATATATTAAAGCAATTTCCTTTTTGTCGAAATTATGCATATTTTTATATAGTTTAGATAACATTCCAAAGCTTAGTATTTCAATTAATGCATACATAGGAATTTCACCATCAATATAGTTTTCTTTGAAATTTCGAATAAAAGGTGTTCTTGAGTTGCGCTTTATCTCTCTTTCGACATCTTGTTCAAAACGTTCTGAATACACAGAAAAATTATCTTTGTTTTTATAACCTAAGACTCCATATTTTTCACAAAAATAATTTGAAATTCGGCAACGAAAATTTATTTCTATTCTCTCGATGAGAGGAAAAAGCAATGCTCGAAAATTCGAATTAAAACGATACAACTCAGTAAGCTGATCAAACGTCACTCCTGGATAATAATTTCCATTTTTTGACTTCATCCCTAAACTATAAGCCTTAACAAGTCGAAAATAAGACACGTCATTCAGAAACTCTCTTGCGAATTTCTCGTCAGGAATATCCATCTTGAGAGATTTCAAGTTTTCTATTTGTTCATCTATCGTTAAAGAAAGCTGTTGTTCTTTTAACATCTTTTTACTATCCATTATCATTTCCTTTAAAAAATGACCCGACGTGGTACGCATCATTGAGAGGCGTGTCGGGTACTGTCATTAACATTTTACGTCTATCGTAACAGAAATACAATGGTTTTTTATTCATTCCGCATACGAACCCAATAGTAATCTAGAGGAATCTTCATACACTGCATATATACAAATTGTTTTATTCACTAGGGACTTTTTAAGATTACTTAATGTTGCGGTATATGTATTATCATACTTCAATGACATTGTAACTTCTTCAATATCACTACAATCATCATTATCATAAACAACCGCAATTACATTCTTACAAGCATCTGTATGTTCAGGTTCTGTTGCGATAACTTCTACATCATTACTTAACATCGAAGTTTTTAAATTCACTGATTCAATGTATGGTTTTTCATCTTCTCCACCAAAAGATCTTTGAGAAACAACAGAATGATTGTAACAATCCCATACAACAATATTGATACCTTCTTGTTCCAAAGAATATTCTGTATATTCTTCTCCTAATAAGATTGAAGAAACTTGTTCTTCACTTGCAGAAGAAGAAATCACACATGGTGTTCCATCATCCAAACTACCATCTTCTCTTAAATAATCATTTGAAACTTTAGAGTATGCTTCATCACCATGAATGATAGCGAAAGAAGCTCTACCTTCACTACCTGCCACATTGCCTGCACCAAGTTTTCCTAACAACACTTTATCCGTTTCAGAAATATTTGTAGAGCCACTACCTTGTGAAGTTAATAGAATCGTATATTGATTTGTATCTAAATTCAACAAACCTTCCAAATAGTTTGATAAGCTACCTTGGCTACCATTCAATAGTTGAATATTTCCATTATATTCGAATGCTGTTTCTGTCACAGATTCTCCATTTGGATCTGTACTATGAATATCCATCTTCACATAAACTGCACTCATATTTCCATTCGGAACTTCTATCGTACTTGTAAATGTACCAGAACCTTGATAATCCATCATGTTATTCACAATATTTCCATCACTATCTTGAACTGTAACTTCTACACTATTCAATGTTCCATTGATTCCATATAAATCGCTACATGTAAATGACAATTCATTTTCCGAAATGGAATCTAATACGACATTCATACCAATACCACTACCTCTACTACGCATACCACTAGAGTTATAGTTAATATTCGCAAGTTCGTTTAAAAATGTAGATGTCTTAGAAAATTCCGAATTGATCATTTCAACGCCATCTTTTTCTACCAATGTTTCTTCACCAGAAAATAGATTCGTTCCTAAACCTAAACGATTTCCTTCAATGGAAGCACCTAAGGAGGCAACTACTGTAGGAAAAGTATCAAAAGTAGAATAACTTCTCATACTTTGAGAATTATTTTCTGTAGGTTGTGCGTTGATATACGCTGTATAAACTCTTCTTTGATAATCAGAACTGACTTCATCACAAAAATCACTATCCATTGTTGGATGATCACCTGTTAATACAATCGTTGTATTTTCATACCAATCTTGTTGTTGGATCCAAGAAATCAATTCACCAACTTGTCTACTTGAACATGACATAACATTGGCGTATTGATTTCCTTCATGTTCATCTTCACATAAATCACAAACATATCCATCTTCAAAATGTGTATCAACCGTTAACATCGTATAGTTAAATGGTTCATCACTAGAAGCTAATTGTGTTAAATCATCTTTTGCCCACTGAATCAACTTTTGATCTTCAAAGCCCCACCAAACATAATAATCTTCAGGTAATTCACCTGTATTTTTACGATAGTTTAAATCATGAATTTCATAATCACCATGTGATGTAAAATACAATCTTCTGCCACCAAATGTTCCATCTGATCCACACGCAAATACTTGGTTATATCCATTTTCTTTCAAAATATCACCTAATACCGTTGCATCCCCAAAGAAAGAATCTTGTGTATCCATAGAATTACCATCAATGCCCATGATAAGTGGCAATCCACTTGTAGAGGCAAATAATCCTCCCATCGTCCAAGTAGTTCCACTTAAAGACACAGCTCCATTTAATGTATCGTCTGTTCCTGAAAAGTTCTCATTCTCTAATGATAATTGTGTTAGTTCTGGAATATCATTCTCATCAAATCCACCACCAACATTCTTATCCGCATATGTCATTTCCATAGATTCTAAGTAAATCATCACTAGATTTCTTTTCGTTTCTGGAAATGTAATATCAACACTAGATGGATCTACATAGTTTTCTTCAATAAATGTACTATCTTCTCCTTTACTAGAAAGATATTCTTGCACATCTAATTGATTATTAAATGTAACGCCCGCAATTCCCATGCATAGAATAGAAATCACAACAAGCACTCTTTTAGCTATCACTCTTACTTTATTAGATGCATACGCAATAAAAATCATGATTCCAATCACAATAATCAAACAAATAATTGTTGGAACACCAGCTTGATAAAAGAATTGCCAATACATGTCTGTTCCTGTACCTTCTACAGGTGCAGTTAATTGATAGATTAGTTCATCCATCTTTAAATTAGGCCATGTGTGAAATAACCATTTCACAGTAAAAAACAATAACGCAGCTAAAGTAGTAAGACTCGTCACAACAATTGTACTTGTTAGACCATAATTCTTTTTCTTTGCACGTTTTAAATTCTTCTTTTCCTGAGAGAAATGTTTTTTCTCTTCTTTCATCTTTTGAGATTGTACTTTTAATTGTTCTTTCAATTGATTCAATTTATATTTTTCAGAATCTAATTGCGTATTCGCATCATTCTTTGATTTTAAAGCTTGATTAACTTTTTTATTCTTTTCTTCTATTTCAGAATCATGTGCTTTTTTTTGTGAACGTAAAAAAGTTTTGAACTTAGAAGTCGTTTTCACTTCTTCTACAACTGGTTCTACAATTTCTTTTTTTGTATCTAATTTCTTTCCTTCATGTTGTTTGGCATATCTGGAATGAGAATGTTTATGTTTATCTCTTTTTAAACGTTTGTACATGAAAACTATTTTAACATAGATTTAACATACTTATGTGAACAATCAAAAAGCTAAAGTTTTAAACCTTAGCCTTATCTTTTATAGAAATGATTATTTGTACTACCAGGTGCTGAAGAACCTTTCTTCACCAAAACAATTTGAATGCCTTCTAAGCGTTTTCCAAAGCCTTCACTACCAGAAGATTCACCATTTTTCGCCCATCCAAGCCAGCCATAATCTTGACAATGAACTCGGTAATAAACATCATATTGCTTCGCAATTTCTCCAGTTAACTTGATTTGAATTGCTTCTAAGCGTTTCGATTGGCCTGATGTCCCTGACATTTGATCATTGCTCGACCAATTCTGCCAGCCATAATCTTGTACATGCGTACGATATTGAATTCCACCATTTAAAGAAGAAGATAATTTGATTTTGATACCTTCTAAGCGTTTCGATTGACCAGATGTTCCGCTTGTCGCTCCATCACTCACATAAGATTGCCAGCCATAGTCTTGTACATGTGTTTGATAAGACAACTTATCATATACAAATGGTCGATTCGTAGAACCAGGTGCTGATTTTCCTTTTTCCACCAAAACAATTTGAATTGCTTCTAAACGTTTGGAACGGCCTTCTGTTCCTGCACTTTCTCCATTTTTTGCCCAATCTAACCAACCATAGTCTTGTGCGTGTACACGATAGTAAATATCATAAGATTCTGCTAACTCATCAGTCAGCTTAATTTGAATTGCTTCTAAACGTAAAGATTGTCCTGAAGTTCCACTCATTGTTCCATTCGATTTCCAATCTTGCCAGCCAATATTTTGAACATGTGTACGATATAAAACACTTCCATTTACGGATAAATGATTAATGTTGATCTTAATACCTTCCAAACGTTTGGATTGCCCAGAAGTGCCAGACAAATCTCCATTCACTTTCCATGATTGCCATCCATAATCTTGTACATGTGTTTGATAAGAAATGGATTCTGTATGATTTGTTAATTTTCCTAAAGTTTCATTCTTTGTAGTACCGCATTTAACGCATGTGTACTGTTTGATACCCTCTTTTGTATATGTAGATTTTCGAATGATAGAACCGTTATTCCATTGATGTGCAACTTTCGGTATAACCGTAACATCTGTTTTTGCGTTACATTTTGTACAATGATGAGACTTACTTCCTTCTTCGGAACATGTTGCTTGTTTATCAATTGTCCAACTACTTGAATAAGAATGTCCCAATGCAGCGATGGAAGCTGTGTTTATTTTTGCACCACATCTTGAACATTTTTGACTCTTCAATCCGTTTTCTATACATGTTGGTTGTTTATCAACTGTCCATGTATTTGAACTTACATGACCTAAAGGTGAAATAGAAGTAATATCCGCTTTCGCATCACACTTAACACAATGGTGTGATTTACTTCCATATTCTGTACACGTTGCATTCCGATCGATTGTCCATTCTGAAGAATAATCATGTCCAAGTGCAGAAACCTCTTCTGTTTTTGTATCACCACATGTTATACAAGTATATGTTTTAACACCTTTTTCCGTACATGTTGGTTGCGTTGTGATTTCTCCAGCATTCCATGTATGATTGATACACTTGTTTTTATAAGAAGCATTGATTACAAATTGTGTTGCTTCACCTGTACAAGTTAAAGTTACATAGGAATTATCTGTATCCCAACTCATTTGGTTTATCATGTAGGAAACAATTTCATTTTGAATACCCGAAATACTAGGAGGTTGAGATGCATTAGTAGCCGCAATTGTAAAAGAAGATTCTTAAGATTCTTTTTCATTAAGATGTTTATTTATTTCACTAATATAAGTATTTGCCCTCTCTTGTGCTTTCCCATTTTGCACAAAATAATTATCACTTAAACTTGTAGCACGTGTTCCATAACTTCCGCTAGAATAGATTGCAGTATGTCCAGGATGCGCAATTGCCATCAATTCATCGGTCAATCCAAAATAAACATGACGACCATCAAAATCACCATAGTTGTTTACAGAGTCATCCCATGTAGTGTCAATCTGATACCAAGCATCATCTAAATACACGGCATTCCATGTATGTCCATCTGCCGTATCACGAATAGCAGAATTTGTTATACCTGCAATATTCAAAAGTTTTGTGTATGCATCTGTATAAGATTGACAAGTTCCAATACTTCTTGTAAATGCACTTTCTGCTGAAGACCAATTCAAACTATTATCATACTCCATGTGATCAATCAACCAATCATGCAAATTTAAAGCAGTTTGATATTCAGAATCTGTTCTGCATTGCGAAACCACATTACTCGCAATTTCATTTACACTTGGATAATTCACATCCGAAACATTTACATACATTTCTGAACGCAATGTAGAATATGGTACATCATTCGAAGTTTTATACATTACATAAAAGTTATAATAATATGTACCAGAAGCCGTCATTGTAAACGTATAGTCTTTTGATAGACAATTATCTGTATAGTATAACCATTGTCCTCTGCTCGGATCCGCAACAACTTCAAAGGTTCCATTTTCACCTGTGCTAGAGTAACTTGGCGACTGCATCAAAAACTTATATTCGCCACTTCCGCCTTCTGCCGAAACATGAAAAGTTGTAGGTGATCCTAACGTAGAATCATTCCATTCCACTTTTAATGTCACACTACTATCATCACTCATTTTTGTGTAAATATGTTGATAACTCGTTTCCTCGGCATTTACACTCAATACATTACTTAAAAATAACAAAAGCGTTAAAAATACATACCCTATCTTCTTCATATCCTTAACCACCATTCCCTAATATTTACTAAAATAATATCATAACTTATAGTATTTATACGTAAAGGATGTTTTATTTTTATGAATGAAAATATAGAAAAATTCTTATGTAAAGTTGTTTTATGGTTAGATCATATAATTCTTCCAATGAGAATTGAATGGAAACACAACTACAAAAGAGAAAAAGTACAGTTATATCCAAGTATTGAGTTCTGTAAAGAACTACAAGAGATAGGTGCAGATATTAGTCATGATACTGCCTACTCTGATTATTTTGATTGGGTATTATTTGATGGAAAAGATGTTGTATTGAAATATGGTTGTAGAGGTTTTGATAACGATAAAGATTTAATTGATTCTACAGATGTAGAATTCTTACAAGAAATGGATCGATATATTGAAAGTCATAAATACTTTTCTCTTTATTTATGGTTAGATAAAAAGCTACATCCATTAGAACTAGATCCTGAGCATATCAAATAATCATCTACAGATAAAGATTCCCGCATCTTTACTAATATAAAAACCATCCTTTGTTTTTTCTTCAACAAATTCTCTGAATTCTCTGTAATGATCTAATAAAATATGATTTTGATTCCCATGACAAGAAATAATATACGCAATGAGTGGTTCTGCTTCATTCACTTCAATGGAATCAATATACTTCTTTTCTTCTACATCCTTAAAATATTGAGATAATATTTCTTTTCCATTATCTAAACCAAAAACTTCATATAAACAATCAGAAGATAATACGATTTCTTGATCAAACTCTTGTACCAAATCCGTGATTTCTTTCATATGATTTTTACTATATGTACTACAAACAAATGTACCATCTTCTTTTAAGATTCTTTTACATTCTTTTAATACAACATCTATATCATTAAAATAAAACAAGACATGATTGGCAATAACTAAATCAAAAGTATCTTCTTTATATGGTATTTTATGACAATCAAATCTTTTATATGTAAATCTAGAATCTTTTCCTATTGATTCTTTTGCGTCTCTTAACATACCTTCTGAAATATCAGATAACGTAATATGAATATTCTCTGGTAAGCAATCTAGATTTTCTTTCCAAAGTGCTCCATTACCACAACCAATCTCTAAAATACGCATATCTTCTTTTAAAGATAGTTGTTTTAAAAGCCAAGGAAACCAACCTTGTTTATTTGTAGAATATTCTTTATGTAATCGAATACGTGCAGATACATTAGTAGCGTCTTGATATTGTGTTTTTAAAGATTGATCTGCACTAGTCATATGAATCAAATTTAACATTTGATTCCAATTGACATCTTCATGATTTTCTATGACTTCTGTTGTATCACACAATGCTTGATACACATCATTTAATTCTGAAATTCTTTCTTGAACCAATTTCTTTTGAATTTGTAAAGAACCTAATAAGAAGTCTTCATCTGTACTCGTTAATGTCATTTCACGAATATCATCCAATGAAAAACCAAGATATTTAAAAAGAAGGATCTGTTGTAATTTAGCCAAATCCCCATCTGTATATAAACGTGTGCCATTTTCTTTACGATAAGAAGGTTTTAATAAATTCTTACGATCATACCAACGAATGGTACGTAACGTAACATGGGCCTTCTTCGCAAACTCACCAGATGTATAGTATCCTTCTTTTTTCATTAATTACTTCCAGTTCCCACTTTCAACATATAATCATAATTCTTATCGAAATTATCATTGTAGAAAGGATCATGTTCTATCCAAGATGCATAATTCTTCTGTGCATAATCAACTTCAGAAACATATCTTTCTACAGCTTTTTTCTCTTTATCAATTCCTCTAGATTTTGATTCATAATGATATAATTCAACATCCGGTAAAAAGATATTCGAATATCCATGAGAAATGAGTCTTAATCCTAAATCAACATCATTGAATTGTACGGATAATTCTTCATTCATTCCACCAACTTCTAAATATTTCTTTTTAGGTATCATTAAACAAGCAGCAGTACAACAAGCTACTTCATTTGGAACGTCTAATGTATGTAGATATCCTTTTTCATCATGTGGTTTTCTATAATAACGATGCGCAAATCCACCACCTTTACCAGCGATAACACCACCATGTTGAATCGTTCCATCACCATAGTAAAGCTTCACACCTACACTACCAACATTCTCTAATTGTGCATACGACAACATCTTTTCTAGCCAATCATTCGTAATGACTTCTGTATCATTATTCATTAACACAACATATTCACCAGCACTATATTCAACTGCTTTATTGTTGATGATAGAAAAGTTAAAAGGAATCTTTAATGCATGTACAAAAACATTGGCATGTTCTTCTTGTAATTTTTTAAAGTAAGTAAACGTTTCTTCTTTTTCACTATTATTATCAATAATAATAATTTCAAAGTTTTTATACGTACTTTTTTCAAAGATAGAATCAATACATTTCTTTAAGTCATCTACACCATCTTTTGTAGGAATCATGATAGATACCAAAGGTTCATCCTTTACAGGATAAGAAAGATACGCACAATCCAAATGCATATTTAATTTACAATCGATATGATGTGCATCAATATACTTCTTTAATGGATATACATCAAAAACATCTTCATCACTATCTCCATATAATATCTTAGAAATATGTTTCCAATTTATTTTCTGATCAGATAATTCCAATACATATTCATAGATATTAATATCTGTTTGATCAAATTGTTTTAATAATTCTGTCTTAACAATAATCAAATTCCCAATGTAATTAAACCCTCTTAACAAATGATAAGAGAAATCAGGTTTACACTTTGGATTACTTCTATGTCCATCTTGATAAATATCATGATCAAAATAAATCACATCTGCATCATTCATTTGATTCAAATAGGAAAAGAAAGGTTCATACAAATGAATACCTTCATTCACTAAACAAGTATACTTTGTATGAATACGACTTGAATCTAACTTCTTCATAGAAACACTAGCTAATCCATTTGTATTCAAACCACTTACATTCTTGCCAACAAAAGTAATATCAGTAAACAATGTATCATTACAATCATATTCCTGCATGTTTAACCATTTGTTGTATTCTTCTACAGAACTAGGATCATAATATCTCTGTCCATATTTCGATATATTTTCACTTTCATGTTTAAACTTATGAATGTATGTTTTTAAAATCTCTTTGGGAATCACAAAATGATATTGTACTGCCCAAATATATAATGCTTTTTTAATTAAGCCTAACTTTGAACTATTATTTTTCATAACCAATATTTTACACGTTTGTTGCATTTAAAAAAAGTCTTGGACATTGATATGTCACAAGACTT
>CAVHRL010000036.1:0-18474 GCA_963638375.1 Lachnospiraceae bacterium | reverse complement strand
ATATTGGATGACGTAATGCGGTAATATAAAATTTAAATATAAGAGATATGTTTCTTTAGAAGGTGGAAATATGTTTGATTTAAATATAATTATTGCTAAAAATATATCGTCTATTCTCAAACAACAAAATAAAAAACAAGTAGATTTAGCGAATGCTCTGCATACTAATAAACAAACTGTACATAAGATGCTTAATGGGTCTAGAATAATTAATGCACTAGAACTGAAACAGATATCTGAGTATTTAGCTGTGAAAATGGAAGATTTAATGAAGATTTCAAAAGATACAACAGATACAGATATTGTTCAAGCATTCATGGGGATAGTAGAATCTGAAGAAGCTAAAGAAGCTCTTCGTATTGCAGACAAGCTTTCTGACATGATTATCTTTCATAAAAAAGTTAGAGGAAATGGTACTGCTATGATAAATTCATGGGAGGAAAAATGAAACGTCATTATTTTGGTAGTTTATTTTATATGCAAGAAAAGCGTTTTGAAAAAATAAATGATTTTTCAAAAGGTTTTGCTGCAAATTATTGTGGAAATACAATTATTAGAGATTCTATTTTTTCTATTGTTTTTAATTATGCTCGAAAAAAAGAACTAAATATTGAAATCTTACAGTACCCTTTTAATGATTCTGAACTATGGGCATTTACTTTTGTGAAAAATGGTACTGTTTTCTTATGTGTGAATGCAGAGCTTCCAATGTGTAAGCAGATATTTGCTATAGCACATGAACTATATCATATTCATTGTTATGTAGAAGATATTAATACAAGTTTTATTACTGTTGGATCTATATTAAATTCAAATTATTTTGATGAGGTAAATGCTTCACAAGAAGATCTTGAAGCAAATGCATTTGCTGGACTTCTTTTGATGCCGGATTCGAGTTTGATTGAGCAATTTACACTGTATGGAATTTCTAAAGATAATATAGAAATTGATGATGTACTGTTGTTAATGGACTTATTTGCACTTCCTTATAAGGTTGTTGTATTGCGCTTGGCAGAGAGCGGATTAATATCAGAAGATAATGCAAAACATCTATATCAAGTTGATGGTAAAAAGATTTGTAATCGGATTGACATAACTGGAAAAGCCAAACTATGGCAACAAAATAGTAAGAATTTGATTAAATTTGGTAGTTTATTGGAAAATTTGAATTATAATTCTGAACAAGATCTTCTTATAAAAAGTAGAGAAGAATCTGATAGAGCTTATTTAGAAGGACTATCAAAGAAATTTTGTGAGTCCACAATAAGGTGACTATATGTCAAATACAAAATATGCTTTGTTAGATACTGATTTTATAAATAAGCAAGTATACTCATTAGATTTTAATGCTATTTATGGTGGTAGTGGTGATATCTATTCAGCAATGAGTGATTTAGCTGATGCTTTCTATGGAAAATAATTAGAAAGTAATCTTCTAATATAACAATGGTGTTTAAGAGAGTTAATAGTTCATCTGTTGTTCATATTGGTGATACTAATGACCTGTACGAATAAAGCTCCTCTGTATGGAAGTATTATCCATCACAAAGGAGCTTTTTTTATACCACGGTTCAATTAGACACTTACAAAACATTAGAAGTTTAAAATTTAGAAGCAAATGTTGTTCCATTCAGAACTTGTATTTTTGATAGTTTTAACGTATGATAACAAAGCAGAAAGGAAATACTTCTAAAAAGTATTAAAGATAGTGAGTGACATTGATGAATGAATTATATAGATATATAGAAAATAACTATCAACCGAATGAACCAATCTTTTTGTCGGAGATAAGTATTCCAGGGATAAAAGCTGTGTCTATTCGACAACAGATGAAAAAGCTAACGGAGTCAGGACAACTGAAACGTTTTGATACTGGAATATACTATATTCCTAAGAAGTCGATGTTTCGTTCGGGTTCAAGTCTTTCAGTAGATGAAGTTATTAGAAGAAAGTATCTAACAGATGGGGAAAACTGTTGCGGATATGTTGGAGGCATTTTATTTGCAAACAAGCTTGGATTGACTACTCAGGTTTCTGGAGTATATGAGATTTATACAAATAAGGCTACAACAGAATACCGAGAGACTAAACTTGCAAATCTGCGTATAATTTTACGAAAGCCATATTGTGTGATAGATGAAAAAAATGTGGCAACGCTTCAGTTTTTGGATTTGTTAAAAGAGATAGTTGATATCTCAGAGGTAGAAGGAGAAGAACTGACAAACCGCTTAGTCAGTTATATGAAAAAGAAAAATATTGGATTTGAAAACATCAACCAGTTTTTGCCATACTATCCTGATCGGATTTATAAAAACATGTATGAGGTGGGACTATTAAATGGCGTATTTGCATGAAAATAAAGAAGAATTTACAAACGCAGTTGATCTAGCAAGTGAATATTTTCATATCTTACCGATTATTGCGGAGAAGGACTATTATGTGACACTGATTCTCCGGGAACTATCGGAACGTCAGGATTTTATCGTTTTCAAAGGTGGCACTTCACTTTCTAAGTGTCATAAGGCAATCAAACGCTTTTCTGAGGATATTGACATTACGATAGACTCTAAATTGACACGTGGTCAGATGAAAAAACTTAAGGACTCTATTATGGATATTGCAGAGTTGTTAGGACTAACCATACCAAATATTGATGAAATACGTAGTAGAAGAAGTTACAACCGTTATATTTTGGAATATCAATCTGTGCTTTCGGAACCGGATGATGCTATTCAGACAGTTGTGTTAATGGAGACATCCTTTACTGAAGTGTCATTTCCAACGGTTGTTCTGCCAGTTCACAGCTATATTGGAGATATGATGGAAGAGGAAGCGCCAGAAGAACTTGAGAACTATCGTCTGATTCCTTTTGAAATGAAAGTGCAAGGACTTGATCGTACATTAGTAGATAAGGTTTTTGCTATTTGCGATTACTATATGCAGGACAGAGTGAAAAAACATTCTCGTCACATTTATGATATTTATAAGCTGCTACAGATTGTTCCGCAGACGGAAGAATTTAAAGCACTTGTAAAAGAAGTGAGGGACGTGAGAGCGATGACGAATATCTGTCCATCTGCTCAGGCAGATGTGAATGTGCCTGAAATGTTGAAGTTTTTGATTGATAATGAAATTTATAAATGGGATTACGAAAATATAACTGCTCGTATCTTAGAAGAAGATGTGCGTTATGATGTAGCAATTGAGGCTGTTAAAAATATTGCGACATCAGGAATGTTTGAATGAAAATTTAGTGAGTATCTTCAAATTGCTATTGCTAGAGATGAAACAGATCTTAAGTGAACAGCAGAAACTAGTAAAGTAGTAAGTACGAATAAAGCTCCTCTGTATGGAAGTATTATCCATCACAAAGGAGCTTTTCTAATATAATTTTATTTAGAATACATTGCATCATATTTAGAAAGAAGATATACACAGTATTGATTCATGCTGATTCCTTCTTTCTTAGAATGTTCAGTTAAGGATCTATGTAAGCTTCGTGGAATTCTAAGTTTGAATATTCATTTATTTTTTTCATTACGCTGTTCCTCGCTTTCGATTACTTGTCGAACTAATTCAACATAAACTTTTTTATTGGTTCATGTTTAGGTATTGTGATTGGTGAAAATCCTTTTTTCCTAAAAGTATAGTGACTGCTTCCACCTCTTGGATTACTCACCTTATATCCATAACTTTGTAAAACTTTACTTCATTCATCAAATCGTAAATCTTTTGATAAATTTAGAATTCGTGTTAGTAATTTATCCCATTTTGACATCTCTCATTCCTCTTTTAAATTATAAATGGTGTCATATAAGGTGTCGACATAATATGAGGCTAAATTTGGTACAACGTAGTCAATGGTAAGGTTTCAATTGAATCGCTGTGTTTATAAGGCTCTCTAAGTTGGATGATAAATCCACAAGGAGAACCTTTTAAAATGTATAAGAGAGTTAATAGTTCATTTGTTTTATCAATGTATAAACTTGGAGCTGCTGATATTGTATCTGCTATTAAAATATTAAATTCATTATCTTTTATCACTGGTTCTATTGATGTTTATAGTACTATCGGAGAAGCATCGGAGAAAAATAGAAAAACATCGGAAAATAGCATCGGAGAAAGATAGGAAAACATCGGAGAAAGATAGGAAAACATCGGAGAAGGATGAAAAGAACATCGGAGAAAATCATCAAAATAAATGCAACGTGGAAATTTAATATTATCTAAATGGTAAAGATTTTTAGTGGTATTTTGTTTAGGGATTAATCGTTTGTTTTAGTGTGTTATAGTAGTGTGAAAGGTGGTGTTTTTATGTATTTGTATGTTGGAACAATAACGGAATCTAGTGGTTCTATTCATGGAAGTGGTAAAGGAATACATGTGTTGTCTTTTGATGGTGAAACAATGAAATGTATACAAGTTATTCCTGAGAAACAACCTAGTGTGATACAAAGATATGATGATATGTTGTATGTAACAAATGAAGTTAGAGATTATTGTGGTTTGAATGGTATTGGTGGTGGAATATCTTGTTATAGAGTGTTAGATAATGGAATGATAGAGAAAGTGAATGATTCTATTTCATATGGTGCTAGACCATCTTATGTTTGTAGAAGTGATGATCAAAAATACTTGTTTGTTAGTAATCATGGTTCTCATAGTAGTGTTGTTTGTCATTATGAGAAAGATGAAAATGGTGTTATTCAATTGGTAAGACAGTTTGATGATTCTAATGTGGTTGCGTTTGAATTGAATGAAGATGGAAGCATTGGAAGTTATATTGATTTATATCGAGTAGAAGGTAGTGGTTATTGGTGCTATGGTGGTGGACAGTCTACAAGTCATTTACATTGTGTGAAAGTGAATGGTAGATACATTTATACTTGTAATCGGGGTGCAGATGAAATAGAAGTATTTTGTTTGAAAAGAAAAGAATTAGAGTTGGTGAATACAATTCAATGTCCTTATGGGTATGCTCCAAGATACATGGATATTCAAGATGATTATGTTTGTGTGTTGTATGAGAATTATCCATGTGTATCTTTGTTTAAAATTGATGAAGATTCTTTAATGGAATTAGATAAATGTGAAACGAAAACTCATACATACTATGAAAAGTATCCTTTACCAGCCTTTGATAAAAAACATGCAGATAAGGATGAAATGAATACTTGTGGTATGTTTGATCATCGTAGAAGTATGCCTAGTGATATTCATATTTGTCATGAGTATGTTTATGTTAGTAATAGATGCTTTCAAGGTAGTGGAAGTATTAGTGTATTAAAGATTGTGAATGATCATTTAGAATTCATAGAAGAATATGAATTAGATGGTAAAGATCCTAGAGGTTTTGTAGTTAGTGAAGATGGGAAGTATTTGTTTGTAGCGATGTGTGATATAGGTAATGTTGTATGTTATGCATTAGATGAATGTAGTGGAAAGATCATTAGAGAAGTAGATAGAATTGAAGTAGTTGGTGCAAGTTGTGTTGCTTTGTAAAAAACATTCCAGTTTTGGTTTATAAATACCTTTATCTGTTACGATGCCTGTAACGAATTCAGGGTCTGTTACATCAAATGCAGGATAATATCCTTTTACACCATCTATGTTAGAAGCGTGACACTTTTCAGAAATCATTATCCGAGATCTCTGATGTACTTCAATGTGAAATTACGGATGTAATTGAATGCTCTTTGTAGACATTAAACATTAAGCACATTGATGCCATGTCACGAATAATATATAACAATCGTGACATGAAGGAGATGGAATAATGGATAAGGAATACGCAATGGGATGGTTTTTCTTTGTTTCATCTGACGAATATATGTTAATGGGCTTCGTTCTTTGACAAAATAAAATCCAGAATAAATAATTGTATTACAAATAATACAAAAGAGGAGGACTACATTATGACTATAATTTCTTTAAGAGTTAATGATGAAGAATCAAAATTAATTCATGATTATGTTTCTGTTAACCAATTAAATATGAGCCAATTTATTCGCGATGCAGTACTGGATAAAATAGAAAGTGATTTTGATCTTGATGAAGATCGTATTTTAGTAGCATTTGAAAAGTCCAAAAAGGAAAATAAATACGATCATACTGATGTTTGGAAAATGCTTGGTGTTTAGATGTATAAAGTAGAGTTTACTGAATCGGCAGTCAAACAGTTAAAAAATAAGATAAACAAACTGTTCGAGTGATAAAAAACTGGGTAATAAAAAATTTAGTCAGCACTCCAGATCCAAGGCTACATGGCAAAGCATTAAAAGGAAATCTAAAAGGTATTTGGAGATATAGGGTAGGAGATTACAGATTGTTTGCAACAATCGAAGAAGATATAATAACTATCAGTATTTTTGAAGTTGGTCATAGAAGAGAGATTTATAAAAAATAGTTAAAAGCTGGGACTCAAGTGAATTGTCTTAGCTTTTTATTTTATAAAAATAATGTTGAGGATATTAGCGTTGAAGTTTAAATGATTTAGTAAATACTTTCGTTTGTAGTTGGTGCTAGTTGTGTGGCTTTGTAAAAAACATTCCAATAGAGGAATGTTCAATCAAAGTAATTGTGTACGTCTTCTGGTTTATAAATACCTTTGTCTGTTACGATGCCTGTAACGAATTCAGGGTCTGTTACATCAAATGCAGGATAATATCCTTTTACACCATCCATTGTGATTTTAGTTCCCATTGATTCTGTAGCGAGTTCTGGATTTCTTTCTTCAATGACAATAGAGCTCATATCTAAATGAGAAGGATCAGGTGTGCCTGTAACGTAGAAAGGAATGCCTAAGTAATTTGCACATAGGGCAATTTGGGATGTACCGACTTTATTGATGACATGTCCATCCATCGTAATTACATCAGATGCTGAAGTAAATAAATCAATATGTTTTGTTTTCATTGTATAGAATGGCATATTGTCACAGATAACAGTGACATCAAATCCCATATCACATGCTACACTGGCTGTAAGACGTGCACCTTGAAAGTATGGTCTTGTTTCTGCGCAATATACTTTGATGTTTTTGTTCATCTTCTTACATTCTCTTAACATGGTACCTACAACTGTTCCCGCAAAGCATTGTGTAAGAATGGAACCGTTGTTTGGAATGACATCTGCTAGATTCTTACCGATGATCGTATATTTTGCGTAATTGTTGTTGATATAGTTATATGCATATGTAAATGCGATATCGACTAGTTCATCAACGGTTGCGCCTTTTTTATATGCTTCAATGATTTGCTCGGCAGATCCATTAACGATTCTTTCCATTTGAGCGGATGTTGTTGGTCTAGCGTGAGATAGTTTATATGCAGCAGCTTTAATATAAGCTGGAATATCTTCTGGTTTTCGTTCATTGATTTCATATGTGGCAAGTACCATACCCATAGCTGCAGCGACATATGGTCCTTCAGATTGTGTGATCATTAGAGCGATGGACTTGGCTACTTCTTCATAATGGTAACAAGTAATAAATTCTGTTTTGATTGGATAGATGCGTCTATCTAGAATACGTACAGTTCCATTATTGTACCAAGCAATATTTTCAAATCTTTGCATGAATGCTAGATCTTTGTCATTTCTATTAGATAAATCAATCATAAATATTCTCCTGTTCATTGATATTATTATACAAAATTAGAATGTAGTGTAATATTGTTGATATGAATTTTAGGAGGAATTATGTTGAAAGGTGCTATTTTTGATCATGATGGATTGATGTTTGATACAGAAAAGATTTGGCAAAAAAATTGGAATTTGGTAGCTCATGAAATTGGAATCACGTTACCAGATGAGTTTAAGAAAGAGATATGTGGATCGAATGGTCAACACACATTAGATGTGATTCAAAAGTATTATCATGTTGAAGATGGAAGAGAAATACGTGATCGTGTGATTGAAAGTGTTGCACGTGATGAAATAGAAAATCCAATTGAAATGAAAGAAGGACTTTTAGATATTTTAGAAATGTTTCAAAAATATGGAGTAAAGATGGCTGTTGCATCTTCTTCTCCAAAAGAAATGATATTGATGAATTTAAAAAGAAGTCATTTAGAAAAGTATTTTGAAGTTGTGGTAAGTGGTAAAGATGTAAAACATGGAAAGCCTGCTCCGGATATCTTTTTATTAGCAGCTGAGAAATTAGATATTGATCCTAAAGAGTGTTATGTGTTTGAAGATGCATATAATGGTGTACAGGCTGGTGTAAGCGCAGGTGCGCAAACAATCATGGTGCCTGATTTAGTACAACCAAATGACGAGATAAGAAGTATAGTACATGCGGTATGTGGATCATTAAAAGAAGCATCATATTTGATTGAAAATGATTTACTTTAATCTGATTTAAAAACAGGAAAAATATTATCGCCTGTTAACGTTAAAGAAAAATGTCACCGATATGCAGATGGATACTATCGGACGTTGTCTTTCGGTTCAAGATAAGGCAACAATAGTAAAAGAGGGTCAGCAGGTAATGTTGGATAATAACTAAGCTGCCTTGTATCAGGTGGAGACAAAGAATTTCAATAAAGCTGTTGGACGTAATATAGAGCGTTTTCCAGAGAATTTTTGTTTTCAACTCACGAAAGAAGAATTCGATGATTTGAGGTTTCAAATTAGAACTTCAAACAATAGAGGCGGTCGTAGATATCTTCCATATGCATTTGCAGAGCAAGAAAGTAGGAAAGAAATGTTTCGATATTTCTTTCTTGACAGATTCCAATATGGTAAAAGAGCTTTTGAACCGTCTGAAAATATATAAGGAATCTATCCATGAGTAATACGATCGCCGCAAAGGAATATTCATTATCACACGGAAAAAATAACCCATATGCCGAGAGCCTGAATGTTTTCTTTGGGTGATTGTTTTTTTGATTGATTTGCATATAATATAAGTAGGAGCAGAAATGTTCTCGATGTAAGAGCATCGTAAAAAGTTGTGCTGCAGATGGAGCAGGATAATTTTCCATCTCATTAGATGTCTTAATTGGGCATCGAGTTTGGAAACTCGGACTGAGTTTTAGTCCACGTGGGGGACTTAATGATTTCCACGTCGTTAATGGTATCTTAACTGGGTACCGAGGCTGACAACCAGCAGAAAACTCTTTATATTTAGGATTTTTGAAGAGTGTGGTTTCTAATCACACTTTTCTTTTTATATGAGGAAAGAATGACGACAAAGACAGAGAAGAAAAATGCGATACGACAGGATATTATAGAAGCAGCCAAAATATATAGTAAGAATCTGGCTGGTAAAGCCTTTTTGTATGTATATGGTGAGGAATATTTTGAAGTTTCCTTTCCGGTAGAAAATTTTCTCCACTTGACTGGCGTGGAAACTGGACTTTCAGCAAAGAATTTTTACAAGAATGCGAAGAAGGCTAAGCTTACAGATAAGCAGTTCTATTTTGATACAAGGCATCCATTTGCGATTGCAAAGAAGAAGCTACCATGCTTAAAGAGACTGCCTGAATTGACCAATGATATGGTTTGTATCCTCAAGGATATGAAGACGGTTACCATTGTATACAAGATCAGTGTTACGAATTTGGAATTCACCTTAGGATTGACAGAAAACATAGATAATGAAGGAAACCAAATTAATGATTTCTTTCTTCCAAGATCGTTACGAGTAGAGGATACTTCGGTAGAAAGAAGCAATGATGGAGAGGTTGTTGATTTTATTTTTGCCAAAGATGCCAGCATTGCGAGTTATGATATCTTGTTGGTAGAAGATAAAAATAAAATAATTCCGGAGTGTATCAAGCCTTTGATAAGTGAAGAATTTTATAATAAAGAGAATGATATAGATGCTGACGTTGAACAATAGCCGATCCAAAACTTAAAGTGAATGTATGAATCAATGTTGCTATTAGGTGAAGGGGTGAATGTGTGATTGTTGTTTTTTGAAACAAATGTCCAATCTTGATTTTGATTTTTGAAAATGACGTTTAAAAAATAGTTTTAGTTCAAAAAAGTAAATATTTTCATGAAATTTCAAGAAGATAACGAAATAAGGTAGAAATTTGTTGAAATGTGGGTGGTTAAGAAATATACTTATTCCATCGAGCGAAAGCTTGTAAATTTTTTGTTAAAGGAGAGAAATGAAATGAACAAGTTTACAAAAGCGTTGCTAGCAGTAACATTGGCATCTTCCATGGTAGGATGCAGTTCTTCTAGTGATACTACATCCGCTGCAACTTCTGAAAAAGCAGGCGCAGGAAAGAAGATTGCTCTTGTCACAAGTACGATTGGTTCTAACACATTCTTAACACAAATGATTGAAGGTTTAGAAGAATGTGCTGAAACGTATGGTTTCGAAGCTTCTAACGTAGAGTGCGTAGATACTGCTGCTTATAGCGAAAATATTCGTGCTTATGCTGAAGAAGGCTATGACTTAGTAATCGGTGGTGGATGGGAAGCTGCTGATCCTATGTCTGAAATCTGCGATGACTATCCAGATACAGCTTTTGCGTTAATTGATACAGAAGTTGATAGTGATCGTATCAAGTGCATTTCTTACAATGAACAAGAAGGTGCGTACTTAGTTGGTGCATTAGCAGCTCTTGTTGTAGATGGTGAATCTCATTTGTATGGTGGTGTTCATGCAACTGAAGGTTCTGGTTCATGGAAATATCGTTATGGATTTATGGAAGGTGTTCTTTCACAAGATCCTGATGCAACATTCGTATTTAATTATGTAGGTTCTTATGATGACCCTGCAAAGGCTAAGACATTAGCAGAACAGGAAGCTGCACAAGGTGCTAAGTTCATCAATGGTGCTTCCGCAAGTGGTGACTCTGGTGTATTTGAAGCTGCACAAGAAAAAGAATTCTATACATCTGGTCAAGATACAGACCATACAGATCCAAGCAACCCATGGATCGTATCTTCACAAATCAAGGATACTTATACAACAATCAAAAAGATTATTGATTCTTATTTTGGAGATTGGAACACAGATAATGAAATTTGGGGAATTAATGAAGGCGCTATTGGTGCTGTTTATGTAAACTATGATAGTGAAAACCCACGTTCTGATAGATTATCTGATGAAGATATTACAACTTTAAAGCAAATTGTTGAAGATATTAAATCTGGAAAACTTGATCTAACAAATGTTCCAGATGAAGATACTTACAATGCAAGTAAGAAGTAATTGATATAAAACGAGTTAGATTTAAGGAAAGAGCTGGGAAAGCTCTTTTCTAATTTGAGGAAGGGCAATTATGACAAAAGAACCTATTCTAGAAATGAGGAATATCACAAAGCTTTATGGAACATTAAAAGCGAATGATAATATCAACCTCAAACTTTATGAAGGCCAAATTCTCGCAGTCATTGGTGAGAATGGTGCTGGTAAATCAACTTTAATGAAAATCCTCTATGGCTTGGAACAAGCTAATGAGGGTGAAATTTTTCTCCGTGGACAAAAAGTAAATATAAAATCTTCTCATGAAGCAATGAGACTTCATATTGGCATGGTACAACAACATTTCATGTTATTGAAATCAAGAACTGTTGCGGAAAATATTGTTTATGGCAATGAACCTAGAAAGCATAAGATTTTCTTTGATCGTAAAGGTGCAAACCAAAAAGTTGAAGAGCTTTGTGAAAAGTATGGTTTAAAAGTTGACGCTAATAAAATGATTGATGAATTACCTATTGGATTACAACAACGTGTAGAAATCTTAAAGGTTTTATCTCAAAATGCAGACATCATTATTTTTGATGAACCGACAGCGGTATTAACACCACAAGAAATTGATGAATTGTTGAAAACAATGAAAAAACTTGCGGAAATGGGAAAATCATTGATCATCATTACACATAAGTTGAATGAAGTAGAGGCTGTTGCAGATCATGTATTAGTGATGCGTACTGGTGAATATATTAAAGATATGGATATTCAAGATACGACGATTGAAGAAATGTCATATTTAATGGTTGGTAGACATATTGAAAATAGTGTGATTGAAGAAAAAGAACCAGGCGAGTGCATTTTGGATGTGAAAGATGCAGTATTACATGGTGTTGGTGATAAAAATATACTAGATGGATTGTCTATTCATGTTGATCAAAACGAAATCGTTGGAATTGCAGGTGTATCAGGAAATGGACAATCTGAATTGATTCGTTGTATCAGTGGTCTTCAACATATTGATGGTGGATCGATTGAATTGATGGGGAAAGATATTTCGAAGAATTCCGTTGGTGAAATTCGTGAGGCTGGTGTAGCGTGTATACCAGAAGATAGATATGATTATGGATGTGCTGTACAAGCAAATATGATTGAAACATCCATCATGGCACATCAATATAAACCATCTTTATCAAAACATGGATTATTAAATAATGTCGCAACAAAAGAATTCACACAGAAATTAATTGATGATTATGGTGTGAAAGTAGAACGCTTATCACAAAAAGCTGGTGAATTATCTGGTGGTAATATTCAAAAATTAATTGTTGCGCGTGAAATCGAACAACATTCACCATTACTGATTGCAGCTGAGCCAACTAGAGGTGTAGATATTGGTGCGATGGAATATATTCATAAACATATTGTGAATAAAAGAAATAATGGAGAAGGTGTTTTATTGATATCTTCTGAATTATCAGAAATTCTAAAACTATCAGATCGTATCTATGTTATGTATGAAGGTAAGATTGTTGGTGAATTTACAAGAAACAATGTTTCTGAACAAAAATTAGGAATTCTAATGATGGGAGGTACGCTCCATGAAGAAGTTTGATTTTAAAACGATGATGATGCGCTTTTGGGAAAGAATCAAAGGACCAGTAATTGCCACATTCTTTGGTTTACTTGTTGGTGCTGTTGTTATTTTGTTGTGTGGTGAAAATCCAATTTCTGTATACGCAATTATGTTTGAAAGATCATTTGTAAAACCATATTATCTCTGTGAAACGTTAACAAGAGCCACTCCAATCATAATCTGTGCCCTAGCTACTGCGATGGCATGGCGTGCTGGTTTTATTAACATTGGGGTTGAAGGACAAATGGTTTCTGGAACGATTGCTGCAGCGATCGTAGCTTTAAAGATGAGTGGTCCAGCATGGCTTGTGTTAATTGTAGCGTGGATCGTAGGAATGGTCGTAGGTGCAATTTATGCATTGATTCCAGCAGTGATACAACGGAAATATGGAGCGAGTTTAATTATCATTTCTTTGATGTTGAACTATGTCGCAAATAATATTACTTCCTATTTAGTTACGTACCCTCTAAGAGATACAGCAGGAGATACTATCGCAATTCAAACACAAGAGTTTGCGGAAGGTGTTGAGCTGACAAAATTCTTTAAGAGTAGTAATTTGAACTTTGGATTTATTATCGCAATCTTATTAACAATATTCATGATCTTTTTTGAAAAGAAAACGATTCTTGGTTATGAATCAAAGATGACAGGATTTAATCCACATTTTGCACAACATGGTGGTGTGAAAGAAAAGAAAGTGATGTTGATTACAATGGCTTTATCTGGAGCGATTGGTGCGATTGCTGGATGTACATATGCATTTGGTGTTGCGGGTAGATTTGTTGATAGTATGTTGACTTCTACAAACTTTGCATGGACTGGATTGATGTCAGCTTTGATTGCGAATCTTGATCCAATTGGAATCTTTGTTTCTTCTATATTCTTAAGTGGGTTACAAATTGGTGGTTCTACTTTACAAAGATCGATGAGTATTCCAAGTGAAATCGCAACGATCATTCAATGTTGCATCACATTATTTGTATCTATTAAAGTTGTTGTGAAGTTAAGACATCCTAAGAAAAAAGAAACGAATTTGAATGAAGGAGGTATGGAAGCATGAATGGACAATATATAGCTACAGTTATCCACTCTGTCCTTCAATCTACTTCACCAATTATGTTTGTTGCGTTAGGCAGTGCGATTTGTGCACAAGTTGGAATTTTTAACGTTGCCTTAGAAGCACAAATGTTAATTGGATGTTTCTCTGCGATTGCAATCAATTATTTTACAGGTAGTGTATTATTATCTTTGCTTGCGGGAGTTTTATCCGGTGCACTTGTGAGTGTGGTTGTAGCTTTATTACAAGTGAAATATAAGGCTGCAGATATGGTTGTTGGTACAGCTTTGAATCTACTAGTTGGTGGTCTAACAAGTTTTATGTTATATACGATATTTAATGTTAGAGGTACACTAAGTGATGAAAGATTGGTATCTATGATCAAGGTGAACATTCCTGGAATCAATCATATTCCAGTATTGGGAACGATCTTTAATGGATTAACGATACTAGATTATCTTTGTTATATAACAGCGATTATTATATTTATTTGGTTATATAAAACTGTAAATGGATATCATTGTCAAGCAGTAGGAATTAACAAAGAAGCCGCAGAATCTCTTGGTACAAAGGGTACAAGTTTACAAATGAAAGTAGTTATTCTTTCTGGTATGCTATGTGGATTAGGTGGTGTTGCCTTAGCAATGGGTAACGTAACTTTATTTACTGAAAATATGACAAGTGGTAGAGGATTTATGGCTATGGCAGCAGCTTCTATGGGAATGAATCATCCAATCACTGTGATGTTTACAAGTTTATTCTTTGGTGCTTGTCAAGGATTAGGTGTGGTATTGCAGGCGTCTGTTAAGAGCCAATTGACAAATGCAATTCCATATATTGGAACAATTTTAGCGATGGTTATATCATCTGCTCGTAAAAAGAAAAGGATGGAAGAAAAATGAATTACGATAAAGAATATTGTAGTAAAGCATCTGATTATTTAAAGGAAAGAATTCCGTTTACACCTGAAATTGGAATTGTTTTGGGTTCTGGACTTGGACCATTATCAAAATCTATTGAAAATCCAATTGAGATTCCATATGGAGATATTCCGAATTTCTTAACATCAACTGTTTCTTCGCATGCAGGTAAAATGATTTTTGGAAAGATTTCTGGAAAAAATGTTATGTGTATGTCTGGAAGATTTCATTATTATGAAGGCTATGATTTTGAACAGTTGGTATTACCTGTTAGAGTGATGAAATTAATGGGCGTAAAAACATTGATTCTAACAAACGCTGCAGGTGGTTGTAATCTAGACTATAAACCTGGAGATATCATGATCATTAAAGATCATATCAAATTAACAGGAGCTTCCCCACTAAGAGGAAAGAATGATGAGGCATTTGGTCAAAGATTCTTTGATATCAGTGATATGTATACAAAGTCATTAAGAGATATTGCCAAGAGCTTGACTGATACTTGTCCTTTGAAATTCCATGAAGGCGTATATTTTTATATGACAGGCCCTCAATTTGAAACACCAGCAGAAATAAGAGCGATTCAAACACTTGGTGGAGATGCGGTAGGGATGTCTACTGTCACTGAAGCTTTGACTGCAGCACATTGTTCTATGAAATTATTAGGTTTTTCAGTTATTTCAAATATGGCAGCAGGCTTAAAGAATGATGCGGTAACTTCTGAAGAAGTAGATGATGTTACTCAAATGATTGCGGAACCATTTTCTAAATATATTGCGTCTGTTATTGAAAAAATATAACGAAATGAGAGATTCTATACACTAGCACGTAAAGAATCTCTCTTATTATTTTGGCTATTATAGCGCTTACATTTGAAGATGCTATTTGTTTGAAATGAAAATTAAGCTATAATACTTTCGTCCTTCATATCGTATAAGCTTTTGGATTGGCAAAAGCGTTTCTACAAGATGCCGTAAAGATCTTGGCTACGATGATGATTTTTGTTTTCTGCGATTGATGGATCAGAAAACTTTTTTATTTTCGTGATATGGGGAAAGTATAAATAGGGGGAAATTTCATGTTAGAAAAGCTATTTAAGCTCAGTGAGAACGGAACAAATGTAAAAACAGAATTGATTGCCGGTCTTACAACGTTTATGACCATGGTTTATATCTTGGCCTTAAACCCATCCATTTTAAGTGCATCTGGTATGGATGCAGGTGCTATCTTAACAGCAACAGCTGTTGCTTCTGCAGTTGCATGTTTTGCGATGGCAGCATTCTCAAATATGCCATTTGCGTTATCTGCTGGTCTAGGATTGAATGCATACTTTGCATATACAATTTGTGGATCTATGGGTTATGATTGGAAAGCAGCTTTAACAGCAGTATTGTTTGAAGGTATCATCTTTATTGTTTTATCTCTTACAAATGTTAGAGAAGCAATCTTTAATGCGATTCCAAAACAAATGAAGACTGCAGTATCTGTTGGTATTGGTTTCTTCATTACATTCATTGGATTACAGAATGCTGGTATCATTGTTGATGGTAGTACACTTGTTGGTTTATTCTCATTTAGTACTGCATTATCTGATGGAACATTCGTTACACATGGTATTACAGCTGGTTTAACAATGATTGGTGTAATCATCACATTCTACTTACTAAAGAAAAATGTTAAAGGTTATATGTTATATGGTATCTTGATTACATGGGGATTAGGTATTATTTGTCAATTATTAGGTTTCTATGTTCCAGATAATGAATCCTATTTTTCATTAATTCCTACAGCTATCTTCTCTATGCCATCATCTATCTCATCTACTTTCTGTAAATTTGATTTTGCGTTTATTGGAGAACATACATTAGATTTCATTGTTATGATGTTTGCGTTCTTGTTCGTTGATATCTTTGATACTTTGGGAACAGTTATTGGATGTGCATCTAAAGCTAACATGTTGGATGAAGATGGAAAGCTACCACAAATCAAAGGTGTATTATTAGCTGATGCGGTAGGTACTACAGTAGGTGCTTGCTTAGGTACTTCTACAATCACAACATTCGTAGAATCTTCTTCTGGTATTACAGAAGGTGGTAGAACAGGATTAACAACTGTTACAGTTGGTGTATTATTCCTTCTATCATTATTCTTATCACCATTGTTCTTAACGGTTCCTTCATTCGCAACTGCACCAGCATTAATCGTTGTTGGATTTATGATGATGCAACAAGTTGTAAATCTTGATTGGACTACATTAGAAGATGCTGTACCTGCATTCGTATGTATTACAATGATGGGATTTGCATATTCTATTTCAGAAGGTATTTCATTAGGAATCATCTCTTATGTTTTATTACATGTATTAACAGGTAAAACAAAAGATATGAATGTCTTGATGTATGTATTAGCTGTATTATTCGTAGCTAAATACTTCTTAATTTAAGTTAAATAGCCACAGAGAAATCTGTGGTTTTAATTTGCGCAAACACATAGTTACATTTTTGTTAGTAATTGATATTTATGAATAATATAATAAACTTTCGTTGGAGGAAACGAAGATGAAAGAGATTAATGTTGAAGCGAAGGAAACACGATTAGATGGAGAAGATGTAATTTATGTTGCAAAACCACACGAAAATCAAACACCAGATGACAATACATATGCCTTAGTTGATGAAGAAGTATTCCATAATGGTGTGATAGATGTAGATGTTAGAAGTAGATTATTGCCAACTGCAGATATTACAAATCGAGGGTTCATTGGAATTGTATTTCGTGCAAAGGAAGATAGTAGTGAGTTTGAATGTTTTTATATTAGACCAACAAATGGTAATACAGATGATATAGAACGTAAAAAACATGGATGCCAATATTTCTCTTATCCTGGTTATACATTTTCATATTTTAGAAAACATGGAATACTAGGATATGAGGCGCCAATTGAAGGACATTTAGATAAATGGTTTCATTTAAGATTGGTGATTCATGACGATGAAGGTATATTCTATGTTGATGATATGGAAACTCCAGTATTGGATGTGCCTCATCTAAAACATGGCAAATACGCAAAAGGATATGTTGGTTTATATGTAGATAATGGAACAGAAGGTTACTTCAAAAATCTTGTTGTGACAAAAAGATAACTTTTTTCATCTTTTTTGAGGATTTCTTCAAAAATTTGTGAATAGTATATAAAGGAGATATTCACAAATATGAAAAAATTCGAAGACCTACAATTTAGTGACAGTTATATGTTTTCTACAATACTAGAAAATCCAAAGAATCTAGAAATCACAAAAGAAATCATAGAACTCGCAATCAATCGAAAAGTAAAAGAATTACGTGTTATTTCAACAGAGAAAATGATTCAAAACAAATACCAAGGAAAAGTATCTATATTAGATGTACTAGCAGAAGGAAGTGATGAATATTTTGATGTTGAGATGCAATTAGAACATCATTCATACTTCGCAAAAAGAACAAGAATGTATCATTCCAATATGGATGTAAAGATGATCAAAGAAGGAACTTCATATGAAGATCTAAAAGAAAGTATCGTCATCTTTATTTGTAAACAAGATTACTTTGGATTAGGTTTACCAAGATATACATTTCACAACTATTGCGATGAGAACAAGGAATTGAAATTAGATGAGAAACGAACTACAATCTTCTTAAATCCAAAGAGTGAATGTTCTGAAGCAAA
>CAVHRL010000035.1:0-18849 GCA_963638375.1 Lachnospiraceae bacterium | reverse complement strand
CTATTTTCTATCTACTGAAAAACAATGTGTTCGCTATCATCCACACGGTTGAAACCGTGGGTTTTCTCGCTCACAAGGTTATAAACTTGATAATAGAGGAAAGTACTTCATCAAAGTAGATAAGTATTATCCATCATCACAGATGTGTCATGCATGTGGTGAAGTTCATTCAGAGATGAAAGATCTAACAAAAAGAAGAATCTATTGTCAATGTGGATATACCAATGATAGAGATAGAAATGCAGCATTAAATATAAAAAGAGAAGGCCTAAGATTATTAGGCAATCTCTAAATAAGATATACAGGTAGGGCAGGAACTGTCCAAACCAAACGCTTGTGGATATCTTGTAAGACGCATAGATGTACATCAGAGATGTAGGTCTATGTGCAGTGGTAGATGAAGCAAGAAGCTCCGACCTCTAAGCATATGCGTAGGTCGTGAGTGGTTCACTGCTTCTTACATTCTTTCATATACGCAATCAAGTCATCTACTTCTTCTTTGGTTGTTGCCCATGAAGTAGCTAAACGAATCAAAGTATGTGATTCATCCGTTTTTTCCCAGAAACTTGTCGCTACTCTTTTCTTTATCTTTTCTAAGACTTCATCTTCAAAATTAATAAACAATTGATTTGTATATGTAGGCATATATACTTCATAACCATTTTCTCTAAAAGCTTCTGTAATTTGTTTAGAAAATGTAACTGCTTGTTTACCAGCTTTCAAATATAAATCATTTGTAAACATTTCATCAAACTGAAGCCCTAATAGTCTTCCTTTTGCGAGGAGTGCCCCATTTTGTTTGATTGTCGTAAAGAAACAAGGGATTAACTTTTTATTAGGAATAACAACTGCTTCACCAAATAAAGTGCCGCATTTTGTACCACCAATATAAAATACATCACACAATCTAGAAAGATCCTTTAAGGATACGTCATTATCTTCAGATCCCAATGCATATGCTAGTCTAGCACCATCTGCGTATAAATATAAATGATATTTATCGCAAACACTTCTAAGATCTTCTAATTCTTTTTTAGAATATAAAGTACCAAATTCTGTTGGTTGAGAAATATAAATCATTCCTGGCTGAACCATATGAGGATATGTTTCATCACCAAAGAACTTTTCCATATACGCTTCTACTGTAGAAGCTTTCACTTTTCCATCTGTTCCTTCTAATGTAATCACCTTATGATTTCTTGCTTCAATTGCACCTGATTCATGTACTGCAATATGCCCAGTTGTTGTAGCCAAAACACCTTGATAATTTCTCAATAATGCATCAATGACTGTTGCGTTTGCTTGTGTTCCACCCACTAAGAAACGAATCTCAGCATCTTCTAATCCACAAGCTTCCATAATTTTCTTTTTAGCACTAGTACAATAAACATCTTCACCATATCCTGGCGTAGCAATTAAGTTTGTCTGTTGTAAACGATCTAAGATCGAAGGAATACAACCTTGCATATAATCACACGCGAAATTCAATTGTGTCATATAATTTCTCCTTTTAACGCAATAATATTACCGCAAAAAGAAGAGAGACTCTATCTCTCTTCTAAAATTTCTTTCATACATTGAATAAAATATTCATTGTTATCTTTTGTTGAAATAGATACTCTATCTAGCATTGGTGTAGAAATATGAATGCCTTTTTCAATCAATTTCGTCCTTACTTCTTCACAATCCATATGCGGATCAAATAAAATAAAGTTCGTTTGTGTTGTCCATACATCACATCCTAATTTACGTAACTCATCTTCTATATATCTTGCCCCAGCAACTATTTTTTCCTTTGTTGATTGATAATATTCTTGTTCTTTTAAAGCTTGTAAAGCTGCAGCTTGTGCACCACAAGATACACTACTTCCAGGAATTGTATTGATTCCTTGTGCTACTTCTTCATTACAAATCACATAACCAACACGAATACCAGCTAAAGCATAATACTTAGAGAAAGTACGCATTACAACAATTGGACGATCTGGATATTTTTTTACAAGTGGAATCGTTGTCTTACAGTCTTCTGCTGTAGCGAGCTCAATATAAGCTTCATCCATAATAACAACGATATTTTTATCAATCTTTTGAATGAATTCTTCAATTGCTTCATAAGGTAAATATTGACCAGTAGGATTGTTTGGATTACAGATGATGATCATCTTTGTTTTATCTGTAATTGCGTTATAAATTCCATCTAAGTCATACCCTTTATCATCCGTTAAAGGAACTGTAATTGTTTTCGCTCTAGCGATTTCAATCATGTCATTAAATGCCGCAAATGTTGGACACAAAATAACTTCATCTCCAGGATTCAAGAATGCTTGTCCTACCATTGTAATAAGGGCACTACTACCAGCACCACATATCACACTATCAAATGTCACTCCATAGTAATCCGCTAATGCTTGTCTTAACTTTCCACAAACAAAGTCAGGATAATTGTATCCCTTTTTATTTGCGAGTGTCATTGCTTCAAATACAGAATCAGGCATTCCATATGGATTTTCATTATAGCCCATTCTTCTTAACTTACTAAAATCAATTTTTCCTGCATTTCTACTAGCTCTTTTTGTTTCTGGTTTTTCTAAAACATTTTTACTAAAAATTTTTTCTCTTTCCATAACTTCACCTCATCGAATTACACTTGTAGGTTTTCCATTCAACCAATTCACATAATTTTCTACCGCAATATGTACGGCTCTGATTCTAGCTTCTTTAGGAAGCCAAGCAATATGTCTAGTTATTACTGCATTTCTACAATTAAATATTTTTGACTTTGTACTTCTAGGTTCTCCAGAAACAACATCTAATCCAGCACCATATATTTTTCTAGACTGAAGTGCATCATACAATGCATCTTCATCTACAATATCTCCTCTCGCAGTATTAATTAATATGACACCATCTTTCATCTTTTCGATTGTTTCTTGATTAATCATATGTCTTGTTTCATCTGTTAATGGACAATGGATTGAAATGATATCACTTCTTTCTAATAATTCATCTAATGAAACCTGTTCAATAAAATCATATTCAGAACCAACTTTTTTATGTCTAGAATAAGCAATTACATGTGCTCCAAACGCTGAAATCATTTTCGCAAAACAGAATCCAATCGCACCAAGTCCTATGATTCCAACAGTTTTACCATACAATTCCATTTGTCTTGTACATGTTGTAAATCCAGCAATTCCCAAATCCAATTCATGTCGATAAAAATCATTTTCTTTTTGAATATGATGTAACACTTCCATCAATAATGCCATTGCATATTCCGCAATTGTCATATTTCCATAAACTGTATTTGTATACGTCACACCATTTTCGATAGTCTTAGGATCAACTTTCCCAAAACCATGTGCCATTGTCGCAACATATTTTAAATTTGGATGATTTTCAAAAAATTCTTGTGAATAGATTTGATCATTAACCATAGTTCCAATTACAGCGTCAGCATCATCAATCAAAACATCCGCTCGATTTTCATCAAAAGAATTTTTAATCATATAATCTTTTACACCAAATTCTTTAAACGTTTTCTCCCATTCTTGAACCAATTCATCACGTGTAATGTAATCTACACTTGGTCTTCCTTGAAACACAACAACTTTCATAATATATCCCCTATTGAATAGTTCGATTCTATCCCTGTACTGTTATAACTTCAAATATATTATTCTTATATCATCTATAAGTTATGATTTATAAAAGAAGAAATGTCCTCATTTCTTCTTCACCCAACATCTTCTATATCTTCTACTGCCTGTAAAGCATTATATCCTGTTTCACCAGTTCTAACCTTCACTGCATCTCTTACATCATATATAAAGATCTTTCCATCTCCAATATGTCCGGTATACAATGCTTTTCTAGCTGTATTTACAACAAGTTCGACTGGAACTTTACTGATGACGATTTCAATTCGAATCTTTTCTAACAAAACACTTTCTAAAGGAATGCCACGATAATATTCAGCAGCACCCTTCTGTAATCCACATCCCATTACATCTGTCACCGTCATTCCTGATACACCAATCTCATCCAACGCTTTCTTCAATCGATCAAATGCAGATCTTCTTGTAATGATTTCAACCTTCGTGATATGAGATGGTACTGTAGCACTTGATGAATTCAATACGATATCTTCATCTGGTAATACATCTGGTTTGCGAATATATTCAGCTTCTTGTAATGTGCCATCTTTAATTGCTGGCATATATTTCAGATAAGCGTGATTAATACCTCTAGCATAAGTATCAATTCCTTCAGATTCTTCTCTTTCAGTAACTCTAAGACCAACAAAATGTTTGAGCTCTTTCCAAAGAATCAACGAAATAACAAATGAGAATCCTAAAATACAACATACACCTATGATTTGAACAATAACATCTTTAGAAGCAAACAATAATCCAACAATTCCACCAACGAAAAATGTTATCGCTAGTCCTGTAGCGTCATCAATTTTTATTTTTTTCTCACAAAGTTCAACACTAGGAACAATCAATTCACCAACCACGAGTCCTACAATAAGCGCAACGATATTCGATTTTGCACATGTACCTGCAATACTACCAGCTATCGCTGCATTTAATATCAAAGATAAATCAATGGATTGATATCTTTCTACAGAAATAAATGTACATAGTAATACAGCACAAGAAAGAGCTAGAAAACTATTCAAAATAGATACTTCACTTTCAAATAGCATCGCAATTCCTACAATGATGAGTAAACCACCAATCGATCCAAACACTGGATTTTCCGCAACGATAGCACGAACCAATCCATCTTCTGTATATTTATCTTTTCTTTCTCCTAAAATATAAGAACCTGTCAGACCCAATATACTTGCGTAAAAGAACGTAACAATTAATATATTTGATGAAAATCCCATCTCTTCTAAGAAACCATTGATTGTCCAATGACAAACAATTGGGTAAATCAAAATAGAAGAAATACAAGAAAATATGACAAGTGGTGCAATTCTACATCTTTCGTGCATACTGCTCGCATAAATCGCAGCTACACTCCCACATAAAACAGCACTAGAACATAATAAGGAAAAATCACCATATGTACCTTTCGATAAGAAATCAAAATAGCCAATCAATCCCACACCACTAGAATATGTAAAACCATATCCTAAAAACCAATAGCCTAGAATTCCACATCCTAAACAAACTAGATTACGTATTACAGCACCTGTTGCGTTCTTTCCTCTTGAAAAACCTGATGTAAAAATCGTAATTCCAACAAAAATCAATAACGTCGCAACGATTTCATTCATGGCTTTCACCACTTTCTGTAATTCTCGCTAAGAATCTTTGTGTTTGAGGACATTTTGGATGTCTCAACATATCTTCTGGCTTTCCTTCTTCTACGATAACACCACCTTCCATGAAGATGACGCGATCCGCTACTTCTTTCGCAAAAGCAATTTCATGTGTTACAACAATCATTGTAATTCCAGTTTCCGCAACTGCTTTAATTGTATTTAAAACTTCTCCAACAAGTTCAGGATCCAAAGCTGAAGTTGGTTCATCAAACAAAATAACATCTGGGTCTAAGATCAAAGCACGTGCAATGCCCGCTCTTTGTTGTTGACCACCTGACATTTGTGCAGGATAAGAATCATATTTTCCTTGTAAGCCAACTTTATCAATCATTTCTCTGCTCATCGTTTCAGCTTCAGACTTCTTAAATTTTTTTACAGTTACTAACCCTTCCATCACATTTTCTAATACTGTTTTATTTGCGAAAAGATTATAGTTCTGAAACACCATCGCAGTCTTTCTACGTAATTCTAAAACTTGTGCTTTTGTATGTTTCTTAGCATCTACTGTAAATCCACCTACAGAAATACTTCCGTTATCAGCAGCGTCCAAAAAGTTGATCGTTCTTAATAAAGTCGTCTTACCAGATCCACTTGGCCCTAAAATAACAACTACTTCACCTTTTTTAATTCCTGTTGAAACACCTTTCAAAACATGATTATCTCCAAAGGATTTTTCAATATCTTTTAATTCCACCATATATTCCATAACTCAACCTCTTTACGCTACTAACTTTCCACGAAACTTCTTCAAATGATTTTCTTCCAAAGCGAACAACTTATTAAATACAATACTAAGCACTTCATAAATAATTGTTGTCATAATATATGCTTCAATAAAATTCAATTTAGGCATGGACAACAAATTCGCTGTAGCTGTTATTTCATAAACACCAACATAATATGCAAGTGATGTATCTTTTAATAACATAACAAACAATCCACTCAAATTAGGTAATGCGATTGCGAGTGCTTGTGGAAACACAATTCTTCGATAGCACTGAAATTCTGTCATACCTACAGATAATGCAGCTTCTCTTTGTCCTTCATCTACTGCTGATACTGCACTACGAAATACTTCCGATGAATAAGCAGCTTGATTTAAAAGCAAAGCTAATATTGCGTATACAACTGCAGGAATAGCACTAACATCAATTGTTAGACCAATATTTGATCCATATTGATTAATCAAATCAGGCATTACATAATAAGAAATATATAACAAGATAACCATTGGTACACTTCTCATAAAAGAAACGACTACCCCAAAAATCTGTGATAATACAGGCACATGATTTCTTCTTACAAGTCCAACCAATAAACCTAATAGCCATCCTAAGATTGCTGAGGCAAATGCCATTAATAACGTTACAGGAACAGCCGCAATAATTTGAGGAAATGCATCTTTCATAAATTCAAAATCCATAATATCCCTCCTAACTTGTTGCTTTCTTTCTGCCCTTTGTATACATCTTTTCTAATAATTTAGACGCTTGTTCTAAAACAACACACACGCCCCAAAAGATAAGACCAGACGCAATATATACTTCTAATTTATTCGCTCCAAAAGAAGCATTTGAGATTGCACGTGCTTTTCCAAGAAGATCCACAACGCCAATCGTAAAACCTAAAGATGTTTCTTTAAATAAATTCACAATATTGTTTCCAAACATTGGTATTGCGATACCGAATGCTTGTGGAAACACAATTCTTCTTAATGTGGTAAAACCATCCATACCTATAGAATACGCTGCTTCACTTTGTCCTTTATCAACTGCTAAGTAAGAAGCACGCATCATTTCTGCCATATTACTTGAAGCTGTTAAAGACAATGTCGCAATAATATAAGGTAATTTATTTGTCGTTGATATGGAAATCCCCATATTTGTTAAAAATTGTGGTAAACCTAAGAATAATAGAAACATCATAACGAGTGTTGGAATACCTCTCATCAAAGAAATCCAACCTGATGCAATTTTGTTTAATACTTTATTCTTACTTAATGAGCAACATGCCACCAATAAACCAAGTACTAAAGATATGAATAACGATATCAATAAGATTTCTAACGTAATTGGAAATGCACTTAAAATACTCAAAATCAAAGACGGTATATTTTCAAAGTGATATGTCATATAAGACACCTCACTCTACATCTGTTGAAATCATATCTGCATATTCTTCAAAATAATCAGAACCAAACCATTTTATAGAAATTTCACCTAAAGTACCATCTTCTTTTAAACTCTTCAATGCTTCTGAAACTTTTTCAGCGAGTTCTGGTTTATCTTTAGAAATCATTTGATATGTATCTTCTACAAGAACTACTTCTGTTGTTTCTAACTGATCAGCCAAACCAATTTCTTCAACAATAGATTCATATGTAGATTGATATGTTAATTCAGCATCAACTGTTCCATTCGCTACTGCTTTATAACAATCTGCAGTTGTCATATCACTTACCGCATTGATGACAATTTCTTTACCAGGATGTGATTCATTATATGAAGTTAATAATCCATATTCATAAGATGCTGGATTCATATATAATGATTTTCCTGCCATATCTTCTAATGATTTAATGTCACTTCCCTTTTTAACAACCAATCTCATTGGTGATAAACAATAATATTGTTCTGGGAATATATACTTTTCTTTTCTTTCTTCACTCTTTACTAATTGATGTGAAACCATATCAGCTGCACCAGAGTCAATTGATACAACACATGTAGAGAAATCCATCGCAGAAAGATTAAACGTATAATCATCTAAATATTCATCTACTGCTTTTAATACATCTACGTCATATCCAATTAAATTTCCATCAGCGTCTAAATAGCCAAATGGTGCCATACTATTACCAACTGCAACATTAATAACTTCTCCTGAGGCACTTGTTGAAGTTGATGCACTCGAGGATGATGAACATCCTGTTAATACTGTTGTTAACATAAGTGAAGCTAATAAACTTCTTGATACTTTACCAAAATCTTTCATGATATTTTCCCCCTTACCATAGATTTTCTTCAGTTTCTTTCAACTGATAGTAAGAGTTTATGCTTGTATTATCATAAGTACAAATATATTATATTTATTGCATATATAAGTTAATATTTATAGGAGGATGTATGAGTACACAAAGTAGATATGTAGAAGCTGTATATCAATATGGAAGTTTTTCTAAAGCCGCAAAGGCATTGTATATTTCCCAACCCGCTTTAAGTATGGCAATCAATAATATTGAAAAAGAGTTAGAAGTGCAATTATTTGATCGTTCAACTACACCAATCAAACCAACAAGCGCATGTAAATATTATCTTTCTCAAATGAAAAAGATTTCTCATATCGAAGAAGAAATCAGTAATCATTTTAAAGAACATAATGATTTACAAAGTGGTGCATTTTCTATTGGTTCTATGACTTACTATTGTTGTTGGACAATTCCAAATCTTACAAGAGCGTTCAAAGAACAATATCAAAATATAAAAATCAATATGTTTGAACACACAAACAATGATGCATTATTAGAAAATCTTAAAAATGGCAACTTGGATCTTGTCTTAACAACCAACCATAAAGGATTTGAAAATATGCAATGTACATTTGTTCACCATGAGCATCTGATTTTAGCTGTACCGTCTAACTGGGAAATCTGTAAAAAGCATAAAAAGATTGCCTTTACAGCACAACAAATCATTCATAATGAACATCGAAACACAAAAAGAAAGGGAATCAATCTCAAAGAATTTGAGAATCTCCCTTATATTTCATTAAGACCAGATAGTGACCTATATTCAAGAAGTCTATCTATTTTTCAACATTATCATACCGAAGCAAACTATGAGATGTATGTAGATCAAATGATAACAGAATACTTCATGACCAAGAATGGATATGGATATTCCATCATTCGTGATGGGACAGTGAATATCATTCCACAAGAATTAGATTCGAAACAACCTGAAGTATTATATTTCATTTTAGATGATCCGCTCGCTATCAGAGATTTAAATTTCTATTATCGTGATAAAGATTATTTAAATGTTGCTTCAAAAAAGTTTTTATCTCAATTTGAACAACAATGATTATTTCTCTAATGGTGGCATATGTTCAGCAACCCATTGTGCGTGAGAACATAGACGTGTAACACTTTGTGTTCTTTCTTCTCCAGGGAAATAAATCAAGCCACCATATCCTCTTTCACGCGCTAAAGCCATAATATCCGCACAATCTTGTACAAAGTCAGCAGCACGAGGTTTTATCGCAACTTTAAATGGAATGATATATAAAGGAATCTTATATTCTTTTTTATCTTCTTTTACTTTCCATTCAATATGTGGAAGAACCATTGCCATATCGAATTCATCTTGATGAGCATATAAATCAGGATATGGAATTCTAGTAAATAGAACCTTATCTGAAATTCCTTCTTGTGCCGCAAAGATATTTAGATGACCTGCCAAATAACCAGACGCAAATCCTTCTCCGCAACTTACCGCAATACGATGTTGTTTCATAAAATTGTCCTCCATCATTTATTATTAGTTTAATGAATCCATTCATGAAAAGCTACTACATACAAATTATAATCCATGTTATCATAATTTGTAAGTGAGGACTTCTTATGTTTAAACACTACTTATATAATGGGGAAGAAAAGTTTCATATCGATAAAGTATCTACAAACGAAACAAAGCTCTGTAAAACAAAAAAAGATGCAAAAAAAGAAATCATTAAAAATGAAGTAAATCTTGATGAACTCCAACAAAAGCTTTACGCTGAAAAGAAAGAAGGATTGATCATTGTATTCCAAGCTATGGACGCTGCAGGAAAAGATGGAACAATCGCTCATGTATTACAATGTTTATCACCTCATGGCGTTTATGAAGCTGCTTTTAAATCACCTTCTTCAACTGAGTTAGCACATGATTATCTTTGGAGAATCGCGCAGAAATTACCCGCAAAAGGAGAAATTGCGATTTTCAATCGTTCTCATTATGAAGATGTATTGATTGGAAAAGTCAAAGAATTGTATAAGATACAACCACATGCCGATAGAATCAAAACAAAAAATATCATTAAAAATCGATATCAAGAAATTTGTAATTTCGAAGAATATTTATACAACAATAATATTCGTATCGTTAAGATATTTTTAAATGTTTCCAAAAAAGAACAAGCAAAACGTTTTCTTGATCGTATTGAAGAACCAGAAAAGAATTGGAAGTTTTCAAGTAGTGACGTCGAAGAAAGAAAATATTGGGATGCCTATCAAGAAGCGTTTGAGGACGCAATCAACGCTACTGCCACAAAGCATTGTCCATGGTATGTTGTTCCAGCAGATAACAAGTGGTATATGCGTTATGTTGTTTCTGAAATCATCTTACATGTACTAAAAGATATGGATCCAAAATATCCTGCGGTAACGAAAGAAAGAAAAGAGAAATTTGAAGCATTGAAAATAGCTTTAGAGAAGGAATTAGATGAAGATTAGTTCATGCGATGCATGGACTTTTTTATTTCTTCAACAAATTCATAGCACTTTGTAGTAAAATGTTGCGGTATATTTCACGGAGGAATCATTATGGCAATTAGAAAATATAAATCAATTATTAAACAAAAAGAAAAAGAAAAAGAAGAGACAATTGATTCCTCACAACCAGAAGAAAATAAAGAAGTAATGGTAGATACAATTACTGAAACAGAAAAACAAATAGAGACAAAGAAATGGAATATTTCTTTTATCTTATTTTCTTTTATTTCTTTATCTATTTTATTGATACTATCTGAACTTGTATTTAAATGTATAGAATTCGGATTTTCATTTGATCTATCTTTACTTAGAATCAGTTTATTCTGTATCGGTTTTTCTGGAATTGTTTCTGTACTACTATCTTTATTACCATTAAAACCCGCAAAAATTATACATACTATTTTCTGCTTTGTATTACCAATTTACGCTTTATTTCAAATAGGCATTCATAACATGATGCATTCCTATGCCACATTAAAAACAGCTGGTGGACTTGCTGGGGCGATGGTCAGCTATGTATTACAATATATCCGTCAAATGCCAATACCATACTGGTTCATGTTATTGATCCCTTTCTCCTATTTCTTTCTTCAAAGAAAATATATTTCTGTTTATAAATCAAAGAACATAAAAAATATTATTTTTATTTTAGTTGCTTCATTAGCGTTAGATGAAGGTGGATTATTATTGACAGCCATCTATGGAGATTGGGAACAATATGCATATCCAACTTATCAAGAAAGTGCAATTCGTGAATATGGTATTGAACGTTTTTTATTAAGAGATATCGCAACGATCTTCACTGAAAAAGAAGCTGTTCTTGAAGAAGAACAACAAGAATATACTGAAGTTGATAGCACTAGAAAAATTGATGATACAAGTTGGCAAGAGCAATCTGATGCAGATAATGATGAAACTCGCAAGAAAATAGATACTTATTTAATGAACCAAATCATTGATGGATATAATGATAAAACTGGACTGTTAGAAGGAAAGAATTTGATTTACATCATGATTGAAGCATTTGATTACATTGGTATTGATGAACAATTAACACCAACACTCTATAAGATGATGAACTCAGGTTGGAACTTCTCAAATCATTACACGCCAAAATTTGATACAGGAACATCTGATTCAGAATTGATTTCAGAAACAAGCTTGGTTCCAAGAAGAGATACGAATGTATATGCTGAATATTCAGATAATGATTGGACAAACTCCATCTTCTATCTATTCAAACAATCAGGATATACAACCCATGCTTATCATAACTGGACGGATGAATTCTATCCAAGAAAATTGATGATGGAAAGTTTATATTGTGATGATTATGAAGATTGGTCTGATTTTACAGAACAAGATACTTCTTTAGAAACAATCAGTGGTTGGCAATCTGATTATGATTTATTCCGTTTGACAACAGATAAATACATCAATGAAGATCAATTCATGACGATGTATATCACATCTTCTACACACTTCCCATATAACACAAGTTGGGATGTATTAGGTAATAAATACTTAGATGAAATTAATCAGGTTCATCCAGATTATCCAGAAGATGTAAAGCATTATATTTCCAAAGCAATGGAATTAGATAAAGGTATGGAATATTTACTTCAAGCATTGGAAGATGCTGGTAAAGCAGATGATACTGCTATTGTATTCTTTGCGGATCATCATCCATTAAATATGAATATCAATTATTTATATGACTATACACCAGAAATTGATTCTAGTGGAATTACAATTGATCGTTCTATTGGTATGAATGAATTCAGATCACCTCTTGTAATGTATTGTCCTTCCATCTTAGGAGATGAAACATTCACAAATATTTCTAGTACATATGATATATTACCTACTGTATTAAATCTTTATAACATCAACTATGATCCTAGATTATTACTAGGAACGGATTACTTCTCTGATTCTGAATCAATCGTATATTTCCCTGATGGAGATTGGGCAACAGATAAAGGCATCTATTATACAGCTACAAATACTTTTGAACCAACAAATAGTGATGAAACGATTTCAGATTCTTATGTTTCTAACATGACAACAAAAGTTAACAATGCGTTCAATATCTCATTGATGATTTATCAATCGAATTATTTCCATTATAGAAATGGAATTACTACACCAGACTCTTCATTGAAGAATTACACAACCATTACTGATTCTGAAACAGGTGAACAAATTCATGTTCAACAAGTAGAAGATAACAAAAATACAACTTCAAATTGAAGTTGTATTTTGTTATCTAGCTCTCTTCCAAGTCGTTTTAGAGAATAGAATCAAGATTGGCATGATTTCAAGTCTTCCTGCAAGCATATC
This sequence comes from Lachnospiraceae bacterium, assembly GCA_963638375.1. Lineage (GTDB taxonomy): Bacteria > Bacillota_I > Bacilli_A > Erysipelotrichales > Erysipelotrichaceae > Bulleidia. The sequence goes on along the minus strand of CAVHRL010000035.1, from coordinate 5,638 downwards.
CATTGTTAATACGATTTTAGAAAACACGGAGAAACTTGCGAAATTAGATACAGGACCAACAAGTGATAAGCCTGGTCCAATATTGTTGAAAGTTGCCATAACCGCAGAGAAATTCGTTTCAAAATCAAATCCATCCACAGATATTACAATTGTAGAAATAATTACAATCAATACATATGCCATCAAATAGGACGCTATGTTATTGACGATACTTTCTGACATTGGTCGATCATTATATTCAATCACTCTTACTTCAGATGGATGTAAGAACTTATGAATATTTCTACGCAATGTCTTCCACATAATGACAAGTCTTACTTGTTTAAAACCACCACCTGTACTACCAGCACAAGCTCCAACAAACATACAGAATAAAATAATACTATGTGCCAAAGCAGGCCATTGATTAAAGTCTGTTGTTGCGTATCCAGTCGTAGAAATAATTGTTCCTACAGTGAATGCTGCATCTCTTAAACAAATAGATGAATCTTTATAAAGTGGTAAAGCAGAAATATATAATCCTAATATTGCCGCAAACACAACAAACAAGAAACACCTAAACTCTTCATCTTTAACAACTTCTTTTAATTTACGTGTTAATAATAAGAAATAGATAGAGAAGTTTACGGAGAACAGAAGCATAAATACTGTTGTAATGTTGATTGCTGCAGTTGTATAAGATGCCATAGAATCTGATTTAATTCCAAAGCCACCTGTTCCCGCTGTACCAAAGGCAATGCATAAAGCATCAAACACAGGCATTTTTCCAACAATCAATAACAACAAAACATCAATAATTGTTAATACCGTGTAAATAATATATGTAATCTTGGCAGTTTCTTTCATTCTAGGAACAATTTTACCCGAAGCAGGTCCTGGTGATTCAGCACGCATGATATGCATTGTAAATCCACCGTTTTTCCCACCTACAGATACAATAGCTAATAAGAATACTAAGATTCCCATTCCACCAATCCAATGTGAAAATGATCTCCAAAACAACAAACTATAAGACATTTCTTCTACATTTATCAAAATCGAAGAACCGGTCGTTGTAAAACCTGATACCATTTCAAACATCGCATCTACAAAGTTTGGAATTTCTTTAGAAAATACAAAAGGTAAACATCCAATTGCACTCATTAAGATCCAAGTTAATCCTGTTGTAACTAGACCCTCTCTTGAATAGAAATGATTTCTTTGATAATTTTTAGTAATTAACAAGATAAATCCAACAACCAAGAATAATATCAAATAAGTAACTCCAAAACCATACAACGCATTCCACTCCTGTGAAAATAATGCAATGAATACAGAAGGAATCATTAATGCTGCTTCTATCAATAAAATATAAGAAATAATTCTTAATACAAATTTAAAGTTCATGCAACTCAGTCCTCAAAGATATCATTAATCTGATGAATTGTAGTTGTATCATCAGAAAGAATAACAATAATATCATCTTTTTCTAAAGTAGAATCACCATTTGGTATCTCAAAACGGTCTCCTCTAGCAATTGAATTAATCAAAATATCTTTTTTAATATGTAAATCTTTAAGAGGAATACCAATATGTTTCGTCGTTTCATCAACCAAGAATTCAGATGCATCAACTCTACCATCCGCAATTCTATGAATTGTTAATGCAGCACCTTCTTTATTTTGAATTGCTCGAACATAACGAATAATATGCATGGAAACAATATCCTTTGGTGAAACAACAGATCCAAGATCTAATTTATCTGTTAATTCATCAATTCTTCCTCTACCAAGCTTAGTAACAACTGTTGAAATTTTTCTTTGATTTGCATAAAGTGCACATACCATGTTTACTTCATCCATTCCTGTTAATCCAACAAATGCATCATAATCTGAAATATCTTCGCTTTCCAATACAGAATGATCTGAAGCATCACCATGGATGATTGTTGCATTTGGTAATAGTCCAGCTAATTCTTTACAAGCATTTTCATCTTGTTCAATGATTGTCGCTTTAATATTTGCCTCTTGTAGATATTGTGTTAAGTAATACGCAATTCTACTACCACCTGCTATTACAACATGTTTTACTTCTTTTTTAATTACACCAATATTATTTAACAATGTGTGTAATTCTTGGTTTGTACCAGTTATATATAAACGATCATTTACTTGAAGAACTGTATCACCATTAGGAAGAATGATTTCTCCGTTTCTCAATACTGCAGAAATTAATACTTGTGCTTGTATTTTCTTATGGAAGTCAGATAACTTCAAATTCTTGATTCTAGAATTTTCAGCCACTTTTAATTCTGCAATTTCTGCACGAGATTTCGCAAAATGTTCCACTTTCATAAACTCAGGAAGCTTCAATAAACTTGCAATTTCAATTGCAGCTTCTCTTTCAGGATTGATAACAAGTGACAATCCAAAGTGTCCAGATAATTTTAATAAGCCAGAAACATATTCCGGTGTTCTTACACGTGCAATCACATGCACATCAGGATTTAACGCGCGAGCTGTCATACAAGCCAGCACATTAATTTCATCTGCATTTGTTGCGGCAATAAAAACATCAGTCGAATAAATATCTGCTTCTTCTAATGTAGAAACTGTCGCTGCATTTCCTTGATATGTAATTACATCATATTTTGTACCAACAACTTCTAACACATCAGCATTTCTATCAATCAATGTGATATCACATCCATCTGCACTTAATTCTTTCGTTAAAGTCTTTCCAACTTTCCCTGCACCAGCAATCACTATTTTCATAAATACCCCCATCACTTCGTGCTAGATAATATTCTAATCACTTCATATATAAAAGACAAGATGTTGTATTACACTAAAAATCATGTTGAATTGACTTTATTTTTCATTCAACATGATTCACCTAGCATATAATTATTTACTCAGTTTATTAAAGAATGGTTCAATTAATTTCATCAAATCTTTCCAATATGGAGGATAAGCATCATATCCATAATATTCATACACTTCATCCCAACTAATATCAATTCCTAATTCCCATTCATTATTATCCAACAGCATCTTTCCATCATTATTTGGAATATATAAACGATTCCAATCTGCAAGATAAAGATCTTGGAATAAACTTTCTTTGAGCTTTGTCCATTCTTCACTACTCAAGACATCCGCAACTTTATCAATACCACCTTCATTGGCATCATACACTTCATAAACACAAGAACCATCTTTTTCTTGTATCATTCTTAATCTAGCACTGCCAGAAACAATATCACCATAACGAAAGCGCAACCCTTTAACTGCTTCTACCATAGAAATTCCTTTGTCACTCAAAGCAGTTCTACCAAATGAATTTTTACACTCATCACATAAATAATACTCTTCTAGTTTTTTTACTTTTTTACTTCCACAATGTGGACATATTATCTTTTTACTCATATTTCCTCCAAATAACCTGTATTTATTTTACAACAGATTTTGAACTTTCGAGCAACAAATGTAAGCGTTTTCTGATTAAAGATACCCTTCCATTGCCTTGGTGACTTTTTTATAAGAATAGATAAAACAAATAATCTCCGCAATCGCTGTTATCACCCATGAACATGGATACAATAAATACAATGATGTAATTGTATGAAAATACGCAAATATCGTATAGATCCAAAGAACCCTAAACACACAAGAACCCAATATAACAATAACAATTGGTGCAATACTTTTCCCAATACCTCTAGATGCCGCAATCGTACAATCCATAAACGCAGATAAACAATAAGAAAAAGCCATCACTTTCAACTTTTCTGTTCCAGCTGTTATAACAGATGCATCATTTGTAAAGAAACTCAAAAAATAATTTCCAAAGAAGAATAAAACACCACCAAAGATAGCACCAGCCATAAATGAATAAAATAACGCAACAAAATAACTCTTCAACATACGATCTTTATTTCCGGCACCCCAGTTTTTTGAAACAAATGATGCGCATCCAGTATAAAACGCTGCCATAACATTAAAAACGATTGTATCTGCATTACTCGCTGCAGAATTACCAGAAACTACAACAGCATCAAAAGAATTCACACCTTTTTGTACAAATAAGTTCGCTATCGCAAAGATTGCACTTTGAATTCCTGCAGGAATTCCAATTTTCAAAATATCTTTACATGCTTCTTGATCAAACAATTCTTTGTCAACATCTAACTTACAGATATCATCACGTTTTCTTAAATGTAAAACAATCAATAACGCACTTAGATATTGTGAGATAGCTGATGCAATCGCAACACCATCTGCAGCTCTATGACATACAATAACAAAGAATAAATTCAATATTACATTCACAACACCAGAAATACTTAGATACATCAAAGGTCTTTTTGTATCCCCTCTTGCGCTTAATACACCATTACCAAAGTTATAGATTGCCATAGCAGGAAAACCTAAAGAATAGATTTTCAAATATAAAGAAGCTTGCGAAAACAATTCTGATTTTGTATTTAAAATATTTAATAAAGGATTGCTTAAAACAAAAGCAACGATTGCGACTATAATTCCTACTACTCCACAAGCAACTAGCGCAGAAAAGATACTTTTCTTTGTATATTCTGTATTTCCTTGTCCTAAGCTATGCGCCACAACAACAGTCACTCCACTTCCCATTCCAATTAAAAATCCAGTATACAAAGTAACCAATATCGTTGTAGATCCAACTGCTCCTAAAGCTGTATAATCAGCAAATTTACCTACTACCGCAACATCACTCAAGTTAAATAAAACTTCTAATATTTGTGCAAACATTAATGGAACACTAAAAAAGAATAAATTCTTCCATAAGGAACCTTCACACATTTCTATCCCACGACTTCTTGCCATCATTACCTCCTAAACATGCAACGATTATTGTAGTCCTTTTTCTAGAAACCAAAAGAAAAACTTTCGAAAATCGAAAGTTATTTCATTAATCTATCTTTGTTTTTAGTTACAACTACAATGATCAATATTTCTAACAAGAAAGCTAATACCATAAATATGTATTCACCTTGAGCCAGAAAATGTCCTGCAATACAATTCAATAAAATTTGTATCCAACAAGAAGAAGCCACTGCAATCACAAAATCTTTCGTAGAAATATTTGTCTGTGCAGAAATATAAGGAATAATTCCATTTGGAATACCAGGAATCATGCATGATATCGCCACAACAAATACAGGATGTCCTTGATTGATCTTTTGAATCAAAGCATTTTCTTTCTTTAATAACGCACTTACATTTTTCTTGAATATTCTTCCCACACAAAACGCAACACAATTTCCAGAAACAAATCCAATCCAACAAATCAAGAAACTTTTCCACCATCCATAAATCAAAGCTCCAGCAACCTGTATGACCATGCCAGGAAAAAATATTGAAATCACTTGCATGACACAAATTAACCATAAAACAAAATATCCACCTATTGTAGATTGTTGTTGTAGATAATCTGTCAATTCTTGTTGATTCCCATGTTCTAGAATATGAATCAAATCTATAAATTGATTTCCAAATGTTTTATATACGATATAACACATCATTACAACAACAATAATTGCTAGTAAAATGAGTGTTTTTTTACCTATTTGTTTCACTTTTTTTGCCATATCATTCCCTAATTAGCTTAAGGAATATAACAT
>CAVHRL010000034.1:0-19552 GCA_963638375.1 Lachnospiraceae bacterium | reverse complement strand
GTAAATTAGAACATGTACGAGAACTGTGGCTTTCTTATGCTGAAATAAATAATAAACCACTCATAGATATTTATGATAATAATGTTATTTTAGAAAAACAAGTGTCCATTGATCATTTTATTCCTTGGTCATATGTCGCGAATGATGAATTATGGAATTTGGTTCCGATGGATCGAAACAATAATTCAAGTAAAGGTAATCAATTACCTAATTGGGATTGTTATTTTAATAGTTTAGTGAATGTACAATTTGCTTTAAACAATGCAGTATATTCAAATGAAATATTAAGAAAACAATTCGAAAATTGTAAGAATCATAATTTGTATGCAAGTTGGGCTTTAAATGATTTGTATCTCAAAAATATTACAAAAGAACAGTTTTCAAATGTGTTAGATCATTATATGAAACCTATCTATGATTCTGCTTTTCTTCAAGGATATACTGTTTGGAATAAAAAATAAGATGTTCAGTTGAAATTGAAATAAAGATGTTATACTCATTATGATGAATCAGAAAATTATAAAGTTCTTATTAGTTGGTGGATTGCTATGCAATTATGCATGTACAAATTCTCAAAATAAAAATGTAAAAGATGGAACATATGAAGGTACTGCTACAGGATACTATGGAGATATTCGAGTTTCTGTTACTTTTGATAATGGAAATATAACAGATATTACAGTGATTTCAGATTCTGATACAGATATTATGACTGCAGCTGCAGTAAAAACTGTTACGAATCATATCAAAAAAGAACAATCAATCAATGTAGATGTACAAACAGGTGCTACAACAACTTCTAATGCCATTATAGATGCGGTAAAAGAAACGATTACACAAGCACATGGTGATGTGAATGAATGGAATGAAGATACAAAAGGAAAACATATTTCCAAGGAAATTGAAAAAACGAGTGACGTTGTAATTGTTGGAGGTGGATTAAGTGGCATGACAACTGCTTTACGACTACAACAATTAGGTGTGCAATGTATTCTTGTTGAAAAAAGTGATACGTTAGGTGGTATTACACGATATGGTGGTAGTTATACACAATTGTATGAAGAAGTAGATTCTGATACAGAAGAAGATTCACTTTCTGATTTTGAAAAAACGATTCAATGGCAGAAGAATGATCTTGGTGTAGTATTTTCGAAAGATATGCTTTCTGAAACAAATAATTTAACAGAATACGCTACAGAAAATACAAATGTTGGTGAATTGTTAGCGACAGAAGTTGAGGTTTCGGGTGCTGAAATCCTAACGGAAACTTGTGTATATGCGTTAGATGATAATGCATCTGGCATTACCGCAATGAATGAAAATGGTGAAATCTATCATATAAGTGCAGATTATATCGTTATCGCAAGTGGTAGTGATAATCATACGCTATATTCTTATAACACAGGTGATATGAATAAAATCTTTGAAGATGCTGGATATTTAGTAGTACAACAAGATGACGCTTTACAAACAAAGATTGCCTTACAAATAGATGACAATATATATGTTGATACATATTACGCTAATCAAAGTGTGATGGATCATGGATTGATAGTAGTAGATATAGATGGGAACCGTATTGTGAATGAAGAAAGTACTAGAACTAATATCAATGATATGATAACAACACCTTCTTATTTGATTATGAATGGTTCTACATATAAAAAATGGATACAAAAAATAAAAGAAAGTTCTTATTTGAATGAAGAATCATTTGAAGAACTCACAGATATTACAAGTGGTACAGATTTAGAAGATTTACTTTCTAATGTTGAAATATCTTTTGATAACTTAAAAGATACAATCGAAACATATAATATTTGTTCTGAAAGTGAACAAGAAGATTCATTTGGTAGAGTAGATAAAGGTTATTTAGATACAGAAGATGAAATGGTCTGTGTAAAACTATCTGAGGCAACATACGATACAAATGGTGGTATTGTGATTGATGAAAATTTAAATGTAATTGAAAAAGATACAAATCAAAGTATCTCAAATATATTCGTTGTAGGAAGCGCTGCGAATGTGTCGAAGAGTGAAGAAGGCTCAGGAAATACATGGGCATTTGTTTCTGGTAAAACAGTTGCGGATCAAATAGGAACATCTTATGAGTAAGGTATTGATTACTGGTGCTTCACAAGGAATTGGTTATGCATTTGCGGAGCATTATGCTTCGATTGGGGATGAATTATATCTAGTTTCTAGAAATCAATTGAAGTTAATTGATGTGAAAACAGAATTAGAAAATCAATATCACAATCGAATTCATATCTATTCTTTAGATTTATCAAAAGTTGGTTCTGCGAAACAACTCTATGAAATGATTGACGAAGAAATTGATATTTTAATTAATAATGCAGGTGTTGGTTATACACAACAAGCTGATCAAATTGATATTGATCAAGAAGAATCTATGGTTGTTTTAAATGACATTACAATGATGTCTCTAACAAAGTTATTCATAAAAGATATGAAAGTAAGACAACAAGGAACGATCATTAATATTTCTTCTACAGGTTCGTTTCAACCAGGACCTTATATCGCTGGCTACTATGCATCTAAATCATTTGTGACTTCTTATACAAGAGCGTTACATGAAGAATATAAACAATATGGCCTACAAGTCTATTGTGTTTGTCCAGGACCTGTAGATACGGATTTCTACACCAATAGTGGAATCCATGCGCCTAAATTTGCCATGCAAGCTGAGAAAGTTGTGAAGTACACAACTAAACATATGAAGAATCAATGCTTGATCATTCCTGGTTTTATGAATCGAATCAGTAGATGGATTCCAGAAAGAATTCGTATTTCTTTTATTAGAAATTCCAAATATAAAATTCTGAAAAAGAAAAGTAGGCAGAGATAGTATCTTTGCCTACTATTAGAATATAGATGATAACCATAATGATATCTTATCTAATAGATGAGATTCCGCTTTGATTTTTACCATGATCTTTGTTGTATAAACAACTTCACCTTGAACAGTAACGGTTAAATCCCCTTCAATGTTTTGCGACTTTAAAGAAGCAGAAATACTTGTAGGAAATGTACAAGTTATAGAAGATTCAACATCATTTGGTAGATCTAAGATACAATCTTCAGGTGCTTTGATGGAAAGCGTATCTGATTTTGCGTAAGGATGAGTTACTTCAATTGTTGTTATAATGTCATCTTTTGTTAACAAAGCTTTTTTGTTCCAAGACTGTAATTGTTCTAAAATCGTATTCGTATCTGCGACATGGGGTGAATTATAAGCATATGCATCAGAATTACAAACAATCGTAATTAAGTGCATATCATTGATATCTTCCCATGCAGCTAAACAATGACCGGCTGGATATGTGAATCCGGTTTTTCCACCAATGAGTCCAGGGATGGCATAGTTATTTGTTTCAGCTGCCTTAAACAAAGAATTTATAAAAGTGATTCCATTGATTGAAGAAGTTAAAGAAGAAGTGGTATAAGTGTGAGTAGAAAATATTGTTTTAAAAGTTTCATTGTTTAAACAATATTGTAATAATTTAGATAAATCTCTAGCAGTAGAATAATGATTTTCATCATGCAAACCAGTTGTGTTAACAAAATGCGTATTCGTCATACCAATTTGTTGTGCTTTTTCATTCATGAGTTCTACATATGATTCAATGCTTCCAGAAATCGTAAAGGCAGCAGCGTTTGTTGCATCTGCACCAGATGGTAACGCAATTCCATATAAAACATCTTGAATCGTAGGCGAATCACCAACTTCAAATCCTGCTAAAGAAGCGTCTTGTTCTTTTAAGCCGGCAAGCATTTCTTCTGTAATCGTGATTGTTTGATTGAAATCTTGAAGATTTTCAATTGCGATGATTGCGGTCATCATCTTTGTGAGAGAAGCAGGATATAGTTTAGTGTCTGCGTCTTTTTCACATAAGACCTGATTGGTATCTCTGTCAATGACAATTGCGTAAGTGGCTCCAATGGAATCTAATGCAGTTGTATCAATTGCTTGGATTGGTTGTATAGAAACAATCATAATGAATAAGATCGTTATCAAAGATAGTAATTTTTTGAACATATGCATTATGATAAAGGAAAAAAAGAAATAATTCTATAGTGGATTCATTAAGAAGATTTCAGTTATTAAGTGGTTATAAGCGTACAATGGTTAAATATGCATAAATAAACGCTAAGTATTGACTTACCTAAAAACTATAGTAGACTAAAAGAAGTTGAAAAAAGGAGAATTGTATTATTATGGCAACAGTAATTACAAAGAAAACATTAGCTGAAGATTTAGCTACAAAGTTTGGATGGACAAAGAAAGATGCTACAGAAGCAGTGAATTATGTATTTGATGAAATCGTAAACACAGTAGCTGAAGGTGGAGAAGTTTCTCTCAATGGCTTTGGTAAATTTGAAAGAGTTGATAAGAAGGAAAGAACAGGTCTAAACCCAGCAACTGGTGAAAAGATTACAATTAAGGCTTCTAAGGCTCCAAAGTTCAAGGCAGCTAAAGCATTTAAAGACGTAGTAAACAAGTAATGAAAAACAGAGTTGAAATTCCAACTCTGCTTTTTTTTCTTTTTCTTTTTTTGATTATTCTTCGATGAATACACGTTTCATGACAACTTTTGTAAGTGGAGCGTCACGGAAGTCTGTTCTTTCATTTGCGATTTGATCAACGACATCCATTCCTTCAACAACTTTACCGAAGGCAGCGTATTGACCATCTAGGTGTGGTGCATCCGCATGCATGATAAAGAATTGAGAAGAAGCTGAGTTAGGATCCATTGCACGTGCCATAGAAATAACACCACGTGTATGCTTTAAAGGATTGTTTACACCATTGCTAGAGAATTCACCTTTAATGTTTTCTTTGGAACCACCTGTTCCATTTCCTTTTGGATCGCCGCCTTGGATCATGAATCCAGGGATGATTCTATGGAATGTTAATCCATCATAGAATCCTTCTTTTACTAACTTTTCGAAGTTCGCTACTGTAATAGGTGCTACAGTAGGCTCGAGTTCAATTTTGATTTGTGAACCATTGTCCATTTCAATAATGACCATTTTAAATCTCCTTATTTTAAATGCCAGATATCTCTGTTGTAATCTCTAATTGTTCTATCAGAAGAGAAGAATCCTGCTTTTGCGATATTAACAAGTGTCTTTCTCTTCCACCAGTCACGGTTTTCGTAATCTTGAAGTACTCTTTCTTTTGTTGCACAGTAATCTTCAAGATCTAATAATGTCATGAACCAGTCTTTATTGATCAAGTTATCTTGTAGATCTTTTAACATCTTTTCATCGCCTAGTTTAACAAGTTGTTCGCTAGTGATGAAGTCAACAACTTCTTTGATCAAAGAAGAATTGTTGTAGTAATCAGATGCATGATAACCAGAAGTGTTATATAAGTTGATGACTTCATTAGATGATTTACCAAATGTATAGATATTTTCATCACCAACTAAGTCTTTGATTTCAACATTGGCACCATCTAATGTTCCAAGTGTTAAAGCACCATTCAACATGAATTTCATATTACCTGTTCCAGAAGCTTCTTTAGATGCTAATGAAATTTGTTCAGAAATATCAGCTGCTGGAATTGCGATTTCAGATTTTGAAATGTTGTAGTTTTCAATCATAACGACTTTGAGATATTGATTTACATCTTTGTCGTGATTAATTAAATCTTGTAAACATAGAATCAAATGAATGATGCACTTAGCTTGGTAGTAAGCAGGTGCAGCTTTTCCACCAAATACAACCGTTACAGGACGTGCAGGTCTTTCACCATTTTTGATAGATAGATATTTATGGATCAACCATAATGCATTCATTTGTTGACGCTTATATTCATGCATTCTCTTGATTTGAATATCAACGATAGAGTTTGGATCAACATCGATTTTTTGTGTCTTTTTGATCATGTTAGCGAAACGAACCTTATTGTTATATTTGATTTCATCAGCTTTTGTTAAGAATGCTTCATCATCATAATGTTGTAATAATAATTCAAGTTTAGATTCATCTGTTCTCCATTCACTTCCAATTGTTTCATCTAACAATTTAGATAGTTCTGGATTACAGTGCATGATCCATCTACGGAATGTAATACCATTTGTCTTGTTGTTGAATTTATCTGGATAGATATCATAGAATGGCTTTAATTCTTGATTCTTTAAGATTTCTGTATGTAATGCAGCTACACCATTGATGGAATGACCAAAGTGCATATCCATCTTTGCCATGTGTACACGATTTTCATCATCCATGATGTTTAGTTCTTTGTTGCCATGGAAAGCTGTATTTACAACATAATCTAATCCTTCAATGATTGGCATCAATTGTGGAACGACTTCTAACATATAATCTTGAGGCCATTTTTCTAATGCTTCTGCTAAAATTGTATGGTTTGTATATGCACAAGTATTAGATACGATTCCTGCAGCAGTCTTCATAGGAATGCCTTCTAGAATCAATAAACGAATTAATTCAGGAATGACCATAGAAGGATGTGTATCGTTGATTTGAATGGCTACATGTTTATCTAAATCATAGAGACTATGTCCTTTTTGTTTTTCTTCCATGAGAATCAATTGTGCAGCATTTGATACCATGAAGTATTGTTGATAGATTCTTAACTTTCTACCATCATCATCACTATCATCAGGATATAAGAATAATGTTAGGTTCTTATCAATCTTTGTTTTATCAAAGTTAATAGAATCTGTAATGATAGATGGATCAACAGTATCTAAATCAAATAAATGCAATGTATTTTTATTTCCATGATATCCAATGATATCTAAATCATACATGTGAGATTGATATGTCTTACCAGCTAATTCTACTGGAAAAGATACTTTTGTATCTCTTAACATATTCTTTCCTTTTAACCATTCATCAGGAATTTCATATTGTTTATTATCTTTGAATTGTTGTCTAAATAAACCAAAATGATAATTTAAACCAACACCATCACCACAATAATCTAATGTCGCAATAGAATCTAGGAAACAAGCAGCGAGTCTACCAAGACCACCATTTCCTAAAGAAGGTTCTTTTTCCATTTCTTCTACTTCTTCAATGGATTTACCATTTTTCTTTAAAAGATCACATACTTCATCATAAATGCCTAAGTTAATGAGATTTTTTCCTAATTGTTTACCAATTAAGAATTCAGCAGAAATATAATACAGTTTTTTGTCACCTTGAACATAAGGAAGCTTTTCTGCTTTGTCTTTAACGAGCTCATTGAGTGCGTTAAAGATTTGAAGATTTGTTGCTTGTTTAACGTCTTTCTTTAAAATAGTCGTCAATTCATTTTCGAGTTTCATTTCTTCTCCTTTTCGAGGCTTTAGCCTATACCCTTATAAAAAACAACATTTAAAGTATATCACATCACATAACAGTTTTAGAGAATTGGAAAAGAAGAAAGTTAAAGGTATACTAAAAATAGTTAAGAGGTTTTAGAAATATGAGAAAAGCTGGAATATTAATGCCTGTTTCTGCACTACCATCAAGACATGGTTGTGGATCATTTGGGAAAGAGGCAAAAGAATTTATTGATTTGTCAGAAAAATCAGGGATGCATATATGGCAAATCTTACCATTAAATCCTGTTGGAGATGATAATTCACCATATGCATGTTATTCATCTTATGCATTAGATGATATTTATATCTCATTGGATCGATTATATGAGAAAGGATTGTTAGAGAAAGTTCCTTCTTTTCATAGACGAAAGAAAAGAGTTGATTTTGCCTCTGTTCGTAAATTAAGAGAACCATATTTAAGACAAGCATATAAGAACTTCAAGCCAGATCAAAATTACGCTGTATTTGCGTATCAAGAATGGGCAAAAAACTATGCAATCTATCGTGCACTTAAAAAAGTGAACCAAAATAAGCCATGGATGGATTGGCAGGAAGATATGAAATGGCAACCAGAAAAAAACAATCTGGACTTAAAAGAATATCAAGATGAAATCTTATATCAATTATTTCTACAATATGAAGCATATTTACAATGGAAAGAAATAAAACAATATGCCAATGATCATGATATAGAAATTATGGGGGATATTCCATTCTATGTAGGACTAGACTCTTCTGATGTATGGAGTTCTAAGAAAAACTTTTTACTTGATTCAGATGGAAGACCGAGTTTTATTGCTGGTGTACCACCAGATTATTTCAGTGCGACAGGCCAAAGATGGGGAAATCCAATCTATGATTGGGATTACATGAAAAAGAATGCGTTTACTTTTTGGATGGAACGATTGGCGTATACACAAAAATTATTTGATATTGTACGTGTAGATCATTTCCGTGCATTTGATACGTATTGGAAAATCAATGCGGATTGTCCTACTGCAGTTGATGGTGAATGGATAGAAGCACCTGGATATGCATTGTTTGACTTGATTCAAGAAAAGAATCCTGAATTAGAAATCATTGCGGAAGATCTTGGACTTTTAAGACCAGAAGTTTATACATTACGTGATCATTATCATTTTAGAGGTATGCGAATCATTCAATTCTCGTGGAATTCTGATGGCATGGAACAAGATAAAGAACATTTAGTTGTTTATACAGGCACACATGATAATATGCCAATTGATTGTTGGTATCATTCTTTTGAGAATTCTGAAAGAAGAAGAATGCGTTCTTGTTTAAAGAAAATGGGATATGAAGATAATAGTTTTGTGAGGAATGTCATTCAATATTCTTTAGATTCTAATGCGGATATTGTAATCATTCCATTTGCGGATTATTTACATGGAAAGAAAGAAACAAGAATCAATTGCCCTGGAACGGTTTCTAACAAGAATTGGACTTGGAGAATACAAGATTATTCAAAGTGGAGAAGAAACATTTCAGATATCAAAGAAATGGTCATAAAATCAAAACGTTAAGAACCGAAAGGTTCTTTTCTTAATGATTATATTATGGAAATAAATGCTATAATGTTTTGGAATTTGGAGGATGGGCATATGGATTTGTTTTTGAACATATTAAAATCCGTTTTATATGGAATTGTACAAGGTATTACTGAATGGTTACCTATTAGTTCTACAGGACATTTGATTTTAATGAAGAGCTTTTTGCCAATGAATGTTTATACCGATGCAGTAAGTAACCAAAACTTTTGGGATATGTATAAAGTTGTTATTCAATTTGGAAGCATATTAGCTGTTTTATTGTTATATTTTAAACGTTTGAATCCATTCAATCCTAAATTAAAGCCAGCTAAAAAGAGAAGTATCTATCGTTTGTGGATCATGATCATTATTGCGTGTGTTCCTGCAGGGATTGCGGGAATACTGCTAGATGATCTAGTTGATTCTGTGTTAAGTGCTTCTTGGGTCATTGCGGTGACTTTGATCTTATATGGTATTTTGTTTATTTGGATGGAAAACAAAGAACATCAATATACAGTAGAAACGGTAAAAGATATTACGCCAAAGAAAGCCTTAGGTGTTGGTGCTTTCCAAATGCTTGCGTTGATTCCTGGAACTTCTAGAAGTGGTTCTACGATTTTAGGGGCAACATTGTTAGGATTTAATAGAAGTACCGCAACTGAATTTTCATTTTTCATGGCAATTCCAGTTATGTTTGGCGCATCCTTGTTGAAAATCATTAAGGCAGATATTACAGTTACATTTGCGAGTGTTGTTGTATTACTTGTCGGTTGCCTTGTTTCATTTGGGGTTTCTGTTATCGCAATTCGTTATTTGATGCAATATATTAGAAAACATGACTTTAAAATATTTGGTGTATATAGAATCATTCTTGGATTGATTGTTTTATTGTTTTACTTCTTAGGAGTTATTGCATAATGCAATCTGTGATTCTTTGTGGCAGTCTTTTTCTAGAAGGACTGCTTTCATTCTTTTCACCATGTGTGTTGCCAATTGTACCTTTGTATATTGGTTATCTAACAAAAGATTGTAAGAAAATGGATGAGAATGGAAATGTGTCTTATTCAAGAAAGAAGACATTTCTTTTAACGGTTAGCTTTATTCTTGGAATCTTGTTTGTTTATGTTTTAGCTGGATTGTCAACTGGTTTGATTCATGATTTCTTTACAAATCAAGCCATGTTGTTTCAATTGATTGGTGGTATCGCATTAGTATTCCTGGGACTTGTAAATTTGCATATTATTCGTATTCCATTTTTAGAAAATACTCATCAAAAAATGATGAAACTAGATCAATCGATGACTTGTTTAAAAGCTTGGACGTTAGGATTTTTCTTTTCTTTTGCGTGGTCACCTTGTACTGGCCCATTACTCGCGCAAGCAATTGTATTAGCGAGTGGCGCAGAAAGTAAATTGTTAGGCTGGATTTACATTCTTTGTTACGCAATTGGATTTGTTTGTATCTTTTTACTATTAGGTTTATTTACAGAAGAAATCTTAAATTTATTAAAGAAATATAGAAATGTTGTGAAATATACATCTGTTATTTCTGGAATCCTTGTGATTGGATGTGGTTGTTATATGTTGTTTGGTGCATATCAAAAGTATCAAGCAACACAAACTACAGTTGAAGAAAAAGTTGCAGAAACAACTGAAAAAGAAACAGATGATATATTGTATGTAGAAGATTTGAACTTTACGTTAAAAGATGCAGATGGAAATACACATTCTTTAACAGATTACAAAGGGAAAACGATTATCTTAAATTTCTTTGGTACGTGGTGCTATTACTGCAATCAAGAATTTCCATCTTTAAAAGAAATACAAGATACAGATGAAAATACAAAAATATTGATGATAGCTGCTCCGGGTGTTAATGGAGAAGGGGATATTTCTTATATCACAAATTACATGAAAGAAGCAGGATATACATTTGAAATATTATTTGATACAGATTTATCTGTGACAAATGCATTTGGTGTATCAGGCTATCCATGTTCTTTCATTATTCAACCAGATGGTCAATATTTAGGCTATATTCCGGGATATATTGAACATAATCAATTATTAGAAATTATTGAAGAAACAAAAAAATGAAAAAGTTTTCATAAAATAAAATGTAATAAATTAAAATAATTACAAAAAAGTATTGCATATTCAAAAGCAAAGAGTAAACTAATAGACATACAAGCGATGAAGAGAAGAGTAACTTGATTGGAACTTCTTAGAGAGTCCTCATTTGCTGAAAGAGGATAAGGAAAGATGAAGTGAAAATGGTCTTGGAGCTGCGTGGTCGATATTGTAGATCACGACGGGCTGTCCCGTTATAGACATAGAGTATATCTGATGATATTCAGCGTACTTGAAGAGGAAATAATCGTGAGGTTATTTTAAAGTAAGGTGGTACAGCGTAATATACTACGCCCTTATCTAAGGGGCGTAGTTTTTTGTTTCTAGAGCAATAAAAATCACCCCGTCCTACTTCAAGCAAAAAAGAAAAACGGAGGAAAATGAAAATGAAACACACAATCAGAAAAATCGCAGCAGCAGCATTAGCTTGCACACTTGTAGGATGCTCTTCAGCATCTTCCACAACTTCCACAACAACATCTTCTAGCGAAGACAAAACAATTCGTGTTGGTGCTACAGCAGTACCACATGCTGAAATCTTAAATGATGTTGTTAAAGATGTTCTTGCAGAAGATGGATGGACATTAGAAGTTACAGAATTTACAGATTATGTAACACCTAATACAGCATTGGAAGAAGGTTCATTAGATGCAAACTATTTCCAAACACTTGGATACATGAATGATCAAAATGAATCTAATGGTCTTCACTTAGCAGCAGCTGTTGGCGTTCATATTGAACCAATGGGCATCTATTCTGCTACTATAACAGATATTAAAGATCTAAAGGATGGCGCAACAATTTCTGTTCCAAATGATACAGATAACTTAGACAGAGGCTTAAGAGTATTAGTACAAGCTGGTCTATTAGAAGATCCAGGTACAGATGATGCTGTTACTGAAACAACATTCAATGGAAATGATGAATTGAATCCACATGGATATGTTATTCAACCAGTTGAAGCTGCTCAAGTTCCACTAACACTTGAAGATGTTGATGCAGTAGTAGCTAATGGTAACTATGCATTAGAAGCTGAACTTCCTTCTTCTCATCCAGCAATCTATGTTGAATCTTTCGATACAGAAACAAGTGTTAAGAGAACAAACTATATTGTAGTTGAAGAAGACAACCTTGATACAGAAAAGACAAAAGCTTTAGTAAAGGCTATTACTTCTGATAAAGTTAAAGAATATATCGAAGATACATATAAAGGATCTGTAATTACTTCATTCATCGATGAAAATGGTAATGCAGTAGACTAATTCCAATTAAACGGAAGAAAAGATAATATTCAGAGGGGATACCCTCTGAATATTCATATTGAGAAACAGGAGCGTATTTATGATTGATCTTGTAAATGTAAGAAAAAGCTTTGGTGATCTTGAAGTATTAAAAGACATCAATCTTCATATCAATGAAAAAGAAATCTATGGAATCATAGGCCAGTCTGGAGCTGGTAAATCAACATTGTTGCGTTGTATCAATGGATTAGAAACTTATGAAAGTGGAACAATTACTGTTGATGGAACAACTGTAGATGTTACAGATAAACAAGCTTTAAGACAATTAAGAAAAAATATGGGAATGATTTTCCAAAATTTCAATCTTCTTTCTAGATTGGATGTATATGATAATGTAGCTTTACCTCTACGTTTTTGGGGAGAGAATCCAAATACGCCAGAAAACAAGCAAAAGATTGAACATTTAATTGAATTAGTTGGACTAAAAGAAAAGATTCATGAAAGACCAGGCAATTTATCAGGTGGTCAAAAACAAAGAGTTGCGATTGCTAGAGCGCTAGTGAATGATCCAAAGATCCTTCTTTGTGATGAAGCTACTTCTGCTTTAGACCCTAGAATTACACATGGTATCTTAGAACTTTTAAAACAAATCAATGAAGAACTTGGAATCACAATTGTTGTTGTTACACACCAAATGGAAGTTGTAAAACAAATTTGTGAAAGAGTTGCATTCTTAAAACATGGTGTTGTTCTTGCGGAAGGTAAACCAGAAGAATTGTTTGTAAAACCTACTGAAGATATTAAGAAATTTTTGGGTGAAGAAGGACAAGCATTACCTAATAAAGGTGTAAATGTACAATTGTTCTTTACAGATGATTCATCTGATGAACCAGTGATTACAGAAATGGCTAGAGAGTTGGGAATTGATTTTTCTATTTGTTGGGCTAAACTAGAAGAATTTAGAACAAATGTATTTGGATCTTTGATTTTAAATATCAAAGAAGAAGATAAAGAAAAAGTATTTGCGTTTTTAGAAAGTAAAAATGTAGCTTGGGAGGTTCTATAATATGTTAGATGTAATCTTAAAAGGTACATGGCAAACACTTTACATGGTGTTCTTCTCTACATTGATTGCGGTTATTTTAGGATTTATTCCTGCAGTTATTTTAACTTTAACTGCTGAAGATGGTTTGAAACCAAATCGTATCGTGTATGGAATCTTAGATGTAATTGTAAATGTTTTTCGTTCATTTCCATTTGTTATATTGATGGTTATCGTTATTCCAGTAACTAGATTTATTGCTGGTAAATCCATTGGTACAACTGCCGCAATCGTTCCATTAACGATTTATGCGATACCATTTATCGCACGTGTGTTTGAAAATGCATTACGTGAAACGGATGCAGGTGTCATTGAAGCAGCGAAATCATTTGGTGCTACGGACATGCAAATTATCTTTAGAGTGTATTTTAAAGAATCTGTACCACGTTTATTAAATGGTGTTGTTCTTCTCATTATCAATATGATTGGTGCGAGTGCAATGGCTGGTACACTTGGTGGTGGCGGCTTAGGAGATATCGCAATTCGTAAAGGATATCAAGCCTATGATATTGGGTATCTAGTCGTTACATCAATCGTTCTGATTTTAATTGTTCAACTTGTTCAAGGTATTGGTAACATCATCTATAAAAAGAAAGCTTAACTATCTGAAGAAACAGATAGTTTTTCTTTTAGAAATAAGATTATAATAGAATATGTTATGAAAAAATATGGAAATGTTATTTTAGGTTCAGTACTATTAACAGTAGGTATCTGGGCATTTGTTACACCAACAGGAATTAACTTTGGTGGATTGATTGGTTTAGCACAAATCATTAATCATTTTTTGAGAATGTTTGTTTCAATTCCTAGTAATATCAATACCTTAGGAATCATCAATTTACTTTTAAATATTCCTTTATTCATTGTTGCGTTGAAAATCATGCATCAAGAATTCTGTATCAAAACAATATTATCTTTGATCATACAAACATTACTTCTATCACTTCTTCCTACTTTAAATCATTCTGTTGTAGATGATATGTTATTAAATGTTATATTTGCGGCACTCATATGTGGCGTTGGTGTAGGACTTGCGTTAAGTGGTAGTGGATGTTGTGGTGGAATGGATATCGCAACTGTTTGTATTGTAAAAAAACATCCTGATTTTAAAACAGGAATGTTATCTATTTACTTTAATATTGTATTGTTTAGTGTTTGTTTATTATGGACTGATTTAACAACAATATTATATTCTATTATCTTTGTTGGATTGTTATATACAATTGCTGATCGTTTTCATTCACAAAATATCAACGTTACAGCGTTGATATTCACAAAAAACAAAGATATGAAAAATATCATTATGAACACAATGGGCAGAGGTGTAACGTATTGGAATGGAAAAGGCGCATATACAGATCAAGATACTGAAATCTTATATGTTGCAATCAACAAATATGAAGTACAACAATTAAATAGTATTATTCATGAAGCAGATCCTAATGCATTTGTAACTTTATCACAAGGTTCATTGATTCATGGAGGATTTGAAAAGAGATTATAGAATGATAGAAATATCATTCTTTTTTTGTTGAAATAAAAAAATTCCGCTGTTTCTAGCGGAATCTCTTCAAGTGCCGACTATAGGACTTGAACCTACGACCTATGCGTTACGAGTGCATTGCTCTACCAACTAAGCTAAGTCGGCGTGCAATTATTATAACGGAAAATTTGCTAATGTACAAATTGATCAACAGGACTTTTTCTATATTTAAGAGGTGTACATCCGTATTCTTTCTTAAACATACGATTAAAATAAGATTGTTGATCAAATCCACAAGATATTGAAATATCAAAGATGCTTTTATTTGTATTCCTTAATAGATTTGAAGCGACTTCTAAACGATGAAGATTTAAGAAATCAATAGGAGAATGATGCATATAATGTTTGAATATTCTAGAACATTTAGAAATAGATACATTTCCTATTTGGGCAATATCATTTAAAGATATTTTATCTGCATAAGAATGATAGATAAATGTTGTCATTTGATTTAAAGATGCGATATCTTCTGATTTTTGGTTAGAAGAATCGATAGATTCTATATCTAAATTGACATAGATTTGTTGTAGGATATGATATGCATCACCAATGAGAGATAATTGATATCCTTTTGATTTATTTAATTGATTTTCTAACATTGTATAGAAAATATTTTGTAATTTATTTGAAGCAGAAAATAAGAAGTAATCTAAGTTTTGATTTTCGATGATTGGTCTAGCGTATTTAGTGTAAATATATGCATTCGATGAAAATAAAGTTGGATGAATCAATAGAATAATAAATTTACAATAAGATGATTCTTTAAGATAGGATGCATGCATTTGATTAGAATTTACATAAATGACCTGATTTTTAGCTACCTTGATGTCTTTTCCATTGATGTGATAATAAAGATATCCTTCTGTGATCAACATAATTTCAAGTTCTTGATGAATATGTTGTACAGAATGGTAATTAGAATTAGGATACATTTCTTCTTCTTGGATGAATAGTTTAAAAGTATCATCTTTGTAATGTACATTTGTGGTTAAATTTATATTTTTATCTTCCATGACAAAATTATACAAAAAAATATAGAAAAATCTACTATTATTAGAACGAAAATGCTAATATAGTATTAATAGTAGTCAAGAGGAGGACAAAACTATGACAAATAAGTACGCAGGTACAAAAACTGAAAAGAATCTCTGGGAAGCTTTTGCTGGAGAATCACAAGCAAGAAATAAATATACTTATTTCGCTAGTGTTGCTAAAAAGGCTGGATATGAACAAATTGCCGCTTTGTTCTTAAAGACAGCTGATAATGAAAAAGAACATGCAAAACTATGGTTCAAGGCTTTAGGTGGTGTTGGTACAACTGAAGAAAACTTAAAGGCTGCTGCTGAAGGTGAAAACTTTGAGTGGACTGATATGTATGAAAGAATGGCTCAAGAAGCTGATGAGGAAGGTTTCCATGATCTAGCTGAGCAATTCAGAGGCGTAGGTGCTATTGAAAAACATCATGAAGAAAGATATAGAAAACTTCTTCAAAATGTAGAAGAAAAGAAAGTGTTTGAAAAGAGTGGTGTTACAGTTTGGGAATGCAGAAACTGCGGCCATATTGTAATCGGTACAAAGGCTCCAGATGTATGCCCAGTATGCAAACATCCACAAAGCTATTTCGAAGTACATGACGAAAATTATTAATAGGTAATCATATGAAATTTTATCGTTGTGAAGGTTGTGGTAATTTTATTACATTCATGAATGAAAAAAGTGGATGTACTCCAAAATGCTGTGGTGAAACAATGAAAGAATTGGTTCCTAATACGACTGATGGTGCAACAGAAAAACATGTTCCTGCTGTGGAAGTGGAAGGAAATGTAGTTCGCGTTACGGTTGGTTCTGTAGAACACCCAATGAGTGAAGCCCATTATATTCAATGGATCGTTCTAGAAACAAACAAAGGTTTTATCAAGCATGATCTAAAGCCAACAAATCAACCAAAATCAACTTTCTGTTTGAGTGAAGAAGAAAAAGTAGTATCAGCGTATGAATACTGTAATCTTCATGGATTATGGAAAAAAGAACTATAAAATAAAGAAAAGTGGTGAGAACCACTTTTTTAAATATTTCTTGTTGTTTCCCAATATGCAGCCATAGATTGATTTGGTTGATTTGTAACATCATCTACTAAATAATCTTGTAGTTGCACATTTGTAGGATTGAAAGATAATGCATCTTCTTCACTTTGAAATTCTATTTCAGCGTACCAAAATTCAGAAGGGAGACCTTCATCAACATGATTGACTTCTAAATGATGCCCATCTTCTAATAAATATGTATTTCGTATTTTATTGATTAATGGTAAATGAATGAGATCTTCTAAATCTTTGAATTTATCTTTTTCAATTTCCATTTCAATTTCTTTTCTTGTAAGTGTTCCGCTAGATTTAAAGCAGAGAACAAAGCTATCTTTTAAAGGCTTATTTTCAGTGCTTGAAAAAATTGTGTTTTCTTCTCTGATACGAACAGTAGGATGTGTTGAAATGTAACCTTGTCGCATTTCTTCAGTAAATAATAATGGAAGTTCAATGGTTGGCCATCCTTTTACCATCCATTTACGTTCGATTTCTAGATTTGTTTTATTTGTCATGTTTATATTCTATATTGTTTTCTTAAATATATGAAGAACATCCCGCAAATAAGTACTTGTAGAACACCACCTAAAGGTGCAGCTAGCCCCATTGGAAATAAACTATCTGGAAAATAGATTGAGGCAAGATAAGCACCAGGTACTCTAACTAGAATAATAGAAAGAATATTTTGGATGAATGAGATTTTGGAGTATCCTGAAGCAACATAGAAACCTGAAAAACAGAAGTGAATGCCTGCAATCGCACAGTCGAATACATAAGAATGAATATAAGAAGCGCCTAATGTGATGACATTTGTTTCAGTTGTGAAAAAACTGATTACGTTTTCTGCAATAAATTGAAAAGAAATACCTACTATTATTCCAAAAGTAAACGCAATTCCAATACAAATAAATGTAACTTTACTAGCTAATTCTTTTTTGTTTGCACCGATTGCTTGAGAAGCAATGGTTGAAACGGTTGACAACATAGAAGAAGGAACTAAGAATAAAAAGGAAATAATCTTTTCTACGATACCTACAGCAGCTGATACTTCAACACCTCTACGATTGGCAATCATCGTAATGATCAAGAAGGATATTTGAATCAGACCATCTTGTAAAGAAACAGGAATTCCAGTTTTTAATATTGGTTGAAAAAATTCTTTTTCTAGTTTTAGATCTTCTTTTTTGATTTGGATGAGTTTTCTTTTGCGGATGGAAATTAAAGAACAAACAACAGATACTGCTTGTGCGATAACTGTTCCATAAGCAGCTCCACTAGCATGTAAATCAAAGTATCCAATAAACAAATAATCTAAACCGATATTAGCGATACATGCGATGATAATAAAATACATTGGTGTTTTAGAATCTCCTAGTCCTCGAAAGATAGAAGAAATAACATTATAAGCAACAATAAATGGTATTCCAATAAAACAAATTAACAAGTATTTCTTTGTTTCATCAATTGCTTCTAATGGTGTTTGCATTAAACTGACAATTGGATTTAAAAGTAGTAATAATAGAAATACTAAAATGATAGAAAGAATCGCAAATAAAGTAATGCTATTACCGATTGTTTTAGAGATGCCTTTTTCATTATGAGAACCTACATTTCTACCTATCATAACAATCGTTCCCATGCATATTCCAACTAACATAACCGTTAACATATGCATGATTTGAGAGCCTATAGAAACACCTGAGATAGAAGAAGCACCATTGTATTGCCCAACAATGAATAAATCAGCCATCCCATATAATGTTTGTAAGAAATAAGAAAATAAGAATGGTAATGAAAAAACAAATATATTTTTGATGAGATTTCCTTGTGTTAGATCTTTTGTCATAATGTTCCTTTCTCCACTGGTACTTGTATTTCTGTTACGTATTGAGATATATCAGAAGTTAATCCTTCATCGATCAGTGTGATTTCTCTAGCGAATCCATTTGGTATCCATTGATTTTCTTGCATATACGCATACAATTTTTGATAAGATGGGATTGCGTTTGTGTGATTCCCTTTGAATTGAATGGATAAAGTAGTAGATGCAGGGATAATTTCAGCTTGTTGAAATGACTGATCTTCAGAATTTAATAGAATAAAAACATAATCATAAAATTCATATTGTTGTTGTATGAAATGATCTTTACTTAAACCAACACCAACATTTCCTAAAAATACAACGGATTGTTTTTGTTCCTTTTTCAACTGTAAAATACTTGTTTCTAAATCAAGATAGCTTTTTGGTTGAAGATGATTTTTTAAATAGATGTAATTTAATTTTGGTGATTGTATCACTTGTATTTGATCTAAAGTATTTGTTTTTGCGGAATCTAATATTTGTAATCTTCTTTGTACCATATTCTGCATGTTTTGTAATAAAGTGATTTTTTGTTGGATTTCATTTTGTTGATTGATTAACATTTGTTCCATTTTCTCTATGTTACGATTTTCTAAAAAAGAGCGTATCGTAGATAGAGGTGTATCCAAAGCACGTAAATAACAAATGATATTCAATACTTCTGTTTGTTCAATGCCATAATAG
>CAVHRL010000033.1:0-19929 GCA_963638375.1 Lachnospiraceae bacterium | reverse complement strand
CCAACATCAGAGACTTCCGTCATAATGCTGGGTATTTCTTTTATCAGTTCTCGTTTTGGGAACTGAAGTTCCCCTTAAATAAAGGGTTTTCGACACTTTTTGCGTGCTATAAGCGTGCTGAAAAATTACCTATTATTCAACATTCAATGTAATGTTTACAACTCCTGAATTTGTCTCTGTTTTCTTATCTGATTTATAAGGTTGAATAACAACATACGCATCATAAGTTCCTTTTTTTAGTGCTCTTGTCATTTCCATTTTCTGAATGTATTTTCCATGAGCGACTAAATCAGATTGATATAAAAGTTCATCTCCATCAGCCAAGTATAGTGCAAAGGTCATGTAATAACAATTATCTTTACAAGAAACAGATAAAGTTACTTCTTGTCCATCTTCTGTTTCAACTTCAATTTTCTTATCCTCATTAAATCCGCCTATACCCTCTAACGTATTATCTTCATCAATTGAAAACACGCTTTTATCATATGATTTAACTTTTTTAACTTTTGAATCAATACCTGCAAGAGTAAGATAATGATTTAATTCAACCTTATTTCCACTATCAACAACTAATGTTTCTAGTTCTTTTCCATCAATAGAAATTATATCTTCATACCAATAATTAGCTTCTGGATTATGAAATTCAAACCCAGAATCAATTGTTTTAGTATTTGCAGCAATCGTAAAACTTCCCCATCCAGGTAATGTTACATTTTGACTTCGATCTATTGGAGTTTCTGGCTTTACATATTCTGACTGATTGACATCCATTGTTTTCGTATCATCACTATCTTTATTTATTGTAAAAATATATCCTACTAAACAAGCAATCACAATCAAAGCACATATAATGACTCCTAAGCCAATTTTTTCTTTTTTTTGCATAAAATATTCCTTTCAAAATGATAGAGGTGGAAATTCCACCTCCATTTTATCATCAAATTTAATTCAGTGACTCTATTGATTCTCTCCACTCGTTTCATCAGATTCTGTTGTAGAGTTTTGAGTCAATTCTGCATTATACACTTCTTTTTCTTCCAACTCATTGATTTGTGCTACAACTGTAGCATCAGCGCTTTTCACCACAAATTTTATAGTGGAAGGTGTGTAAGATGCGGCACTCAATTTTTCCAAATCTGCCTGTGTTC
This sequence comes from Lachnospiraceae bacterium, assembly GCA_963638375.1. Lineage (GTDB taxonomy): Bacteria > Bacillota_I > Bacilli_A > Erysipelotrichales > Erysipelotrichaceae > Bulleidia. The sequence continues at coordinate 18,781 of CAVHRL010000033.1, read as the reverse complement.
GAACATATGTCGTTGCTAAGACATCACAATAGTAAAACATATATGATGTATTTGTAACATCACTTGTATCAAAACTAGATAGATCTAAAGTTGTCAAATTTCCGCAATTTGCAAACATACTGCTCATATTTGCAACACTACTTGTATCAAAACTTGTTAAATCCAAAGACGTAAAATCAGTCCACTTAAACATAGCACTCATATCTGTCACCTTGCTTGTGTTGAATTTACTTAAATCAAGATTTTTAAGACTGACACATTGATTGAACATATTCGACATAGAAGTAACATTACTTGTATCAAAGTTTGAAAAATCCAAAGTTTTTAATTCTTGACAGTTTAAGAACATACCAGCCATATTGTCTACTTGGCTAGTATTTATATAATCTCCAAAGGTAATTGAATCAAATTGATATTCTTCTCCATCTGCAAATCTTTTATTAAACATATAAGAAGAATCCTCATTAAAGATTACCTTCTTGCCTGTGGATTGTGTGCTAATATACCAAGTTGCATCTTCAACCCACCCAACAACAGATTTATCTTGATTTTCTGTTAAATCATATGTCGTTGCAGTTTCAGGAGCCGCTGTATCTGTAAATACAATACTCCTTGCATTAGAATCAATTGTAGAAACCTTGCTGAAGAAATCTGATCCACTCATTAGTTTATAAGAATATTCAATCCAATGAGCATATAATGTAATATCGCTATCACCATCAAATGTACTATCTTCTGTTATAGCATCTCCACCTGTTGCATCTGTAAACCAACCAACAAATCCATAACCATCTTTTGTAGGTGTAGGTAAAGTGCCATATTTTTCACCTGGTTCTACAACTTTCATAGTAGTATCACATGTAGCATCTTCTGCATTCAAATCAAAAGTTACCACTTTTCCATTCATATAGAAATAACCACCTTCAGAAACTGATTTAGCCATTTCTTTATTGATTTTACTTTCATCATAGTTAGGTAAACTTGTACAATCTGCAAACATATATTCCGATGAAGTTACAGAAGCTGTTACAAATTTCGAACTTGCAGAAATATATTTCAATTTTTCACAACCGCCAAACATAAAGTACATGTCTGTTACATTACTTGTATCAATATTGGTTAGATCAAGTGTTTGCAAGTTCGAACAATGATAAAACATAGCATTCATAAATGTGGCATTACTTGTATCGAAGTTAGAAAAATCAATAGTCTCCAATGCTTCACAATGCGCAAACATAAAATTCATATTTTGAACTTTGCTTGTATCAATATTTGAAAAATCAATACTTCTAAAATCAAAAGCTCCTACAATTCCAGAGGTGAAGAACATACCGGAAGAATCTTCATTAAAGATAACTTTTTGTCCTTCTTTTTGTGTACTAACATACCACGTTGTATCTTCTAGCCATCCAACCACAGAATTATCTTTAGATCCGGATAAATCCGTTAATTCTGCTTCATTTGGTGCAGTTGTGTCTGTAAACACAACTTTAGTAACAGATTTTTCCCCTGTATATTTATCAAGGATTGGGATTGCATCATTAAATTCTGAACCTGTTGCTAATTGATAAGAAACAACCCAATTTGCTTTTAAAGTGATGTTAATATCATAATAGAAAACTGAATCTTCAGTTATTGTTTCAGTCATTCCATAATCTTGAACATGCCAACCAGCAAATGTATATCCATCTTTTGTTACTGTAGGCATTTCTCCAATTTTTTGCCCCATTTCAACAATTTTTGAAGTTATACTTCCATCTGCAAATTCACCACCATCTGCATCAAATGTTACTTTTCTCTCATTTACATATAAGTAACCACCGTTTGTTACGGATTTAGCCATTGTTTTATCAATTTTATCTGCATCATAATTAGGTAATTTGCTACAACCAGTGAACATTGAAAAGCCCACATTTTCTACAGCATCTTCATTCACTGCAAAGTCTTTGCCAACAAAAATGTTTTCTAAATTCGAATCATTTTTAAACATAGCTGAAACATCTGTTACGTTGCTCATGTCAAAGTTCGATAAATTCAGACTAGTTAAAGATGTACAATCCATAAATATACCGTTCATACTTGTAACATTTTCTGTGTCAAAAGATTTTATATTTAATGATGTTAAACTGTCTGATCCATCAAACATACTTCGCATATCTGTCACTTTGCTTGTATCAAAGTTTGATAAATCTAATTCTGTTAATCTTGTTTCTGAAAACATGCACATCATATTTTCAACATTACTAGTATCAAAATTATATAAATCCAATGTCGTCATGTTACTTACTGCGAACATACCTTCCATTGTAGTAACTTTACTTGTATCAAAACTATATAGATCTAAAGTTGTCATTCCACCGAACGTAAACATATACTGCATTGAAGTAACATTACTTGTATCTACATTTGAGAAATCAATAGAAGTTAGTTTTGTGCATTGATAGAACATCATTGAAGAATCTTCGTTAAAGATAACTTTCTTATTAGAAACTTGTGTACTAATGTTGTACGTAGTTCCGTTCCACCACCCAACAACAGATCCGTCTTTATTAAAAGATAAGTCTTCAACTGTAACGTCATCAGGCGCCTTTTCATCTGTAAATACTACATAAGTAGCTTTAGATTTAATTTTATCAGATATAGTTTTACCTGTTCCTAATTTATAAGAGTATTCTTGCCAATGTGCATAAAGGGTAACATCACTATCACCACTAAATACAGCGTCCTCTGTTACAACATCTCCATCCGTGGCATCTGTATACCATCCTGAAAATACATATCCTTCTCTTGTTGGAGTTGGTAAAGTTCCATAAGCATAACCTTTGGCAACCTTTTTAGAAGTCGTATCGCAAGTAGCATCTTCTGCATTTAAATTAAATGTAACAGTATTCGTTGTAGGAACAAAATTCAAATATACAGATGTACGTTCATTTACTGTCCCACTTAAATCACCTTCAGAACCACCATAAACGTACTTATCATTCTTAACAAGAATATTTTTCACTTCATAGGTAGAACCTTTCGGAATATATTTACTGAAAGCGGCCGTACCTGGAGATATTAATTTTCCATTGATATATACATCATATTGAACATCAACACTTGTAATACTTGAATCTTTAACATTCACACCTAAGTGATAACATTGTGTATCTGTTAAAGTGAAAGTTAATTTATCTGTATAATCGCCAGCATATTGTCCTCCATCTGTAGATAGAGTCAATTCTTTATTGAAGGTAGATTCTTCCGCTTCATACTTAGAATAATCATTACCTTCGGGAAAAGACCAAGAATCACCAGATTTCAGTTCCGTGTCTCCGTCTTTCAATACATAATCAATAGAAACATCATTTTGTTTTAATTTAAAATCATTTTCAGAAGAAATACTAACATTTAAATCATGCAATTTATTCACTTTCCCTGAAATGATCATTGTATTTGTCTTTGTGGTTGAATCAAAACTTACGTCTGCAGGAATTGATACTTCATAAGAGCCATCAACAGATGCTGTATTATCTGTTTCTGCATATACATTCATTAAATAAGCAGAACTAATCAAAGTAGCAGGAAGAACAGTTAATAATAAAGTCTTTTTTATATTAATCATACTGCCCTCTTCTTTCTAACTAAGAAATAGATACTACCTAAACTCACTACAAGTAAAGTTCCAAAACAAGCAACATAAGTTCTATCTGAAGTATTTACTCCTTTTGAATTAGAAGAAGTATTTTTTTCTTCTCGTTTCTTAGTTTCGTCCTTTTTTGTATCTTCTTTCTCAGGTTCTGTCTTTATTTTTTCAAAACGTGACTCAAGATCCAAATGATTTGTGACCGGATTTAAAAAATCCCATTTTTCATCAGTCCCTTTGATATACCATCCTAGAAAACGATATCCATCTTTTTCCACATGGCTTGGTTCTTTTAAAATATCTCCACAATTGATTTTTTCTTGAATCATGATTCCATCATCATAGAATGTAATATTTGCAGGCTCATTATATGAAATATCCACAGTTTGTGTTTCATCTGCGTACACTGATTCAATTGTCATTGGCATAAAACACATAAAGACTGCCAATAAAAGAATCCATTTTTTCATAAAAAGCCTTTCTATCTAATTAAGCCAAAAGCTATAGTACTAAAACTATAGCTTTTAATAGGCATAATTTATAAATATATTAGTTGTTTTCTACCAAAGAAGCTGTATACGTAATTGTACCTGTATAAGTTCCAGCTGCATAAGTTTTTCCTGATTCTTTAGCTGCTGCAACCTTTAATGTTACAGAAGCAGATGTTTCAGATGGTGCACATGTTAATACAACAGCACCTGGGTTAATTGCATCTGAGCTTTCTCCAACTTTAACAGTATATGGCATTGTCGCAGTACCATTTGCCATAGTAAATGCTCCATCCGTGCCAGAACCTGTAGCTGTTACTTGAAGTTTTTTGTCAGATGGTAATTTTGCATTTTTAACACCCAATTCAAAAGAATTATCAGTATTTACACTAACAGCTGCCGTAGGAATGCTCCAATCATAGCTTTCAGCTTCAGTATAAGTAATTGTTGTAGTTGGATCTTCTGCAAATACTGTTGTTGCACAAGGTGCCATCATTGTAACTGCCGATAAAGCAGCAATACCTAGTTTTCTAAAATTCATATTCTTTTCCTCCTCATATTGCATGATTTTTGTATCCAAAAAGGCATGCAAAAATCATATAATCCGCTTATTAACTTCATAATAACACAAGTGGTTTTCAAATCAATAACTAAATACGTTTTTTTAATAAACTCCAATCAAAGAATTTCAAATATCTAAAATTGAATAAGAATACTTTTCAACTACCATTGAATTAATCCTTCACTCTTTTAGAATCTATTACTACCCCTTTATCTGCATCATACAATATTGCATCTATTGTGTAATTTATATGCATTATAGATACCTTTTCTAATAATTCATATACTTTCTTTTGCGTCTTATTCTTATTATCAAAAATAATCTTTAAATTTCTAAATGGTTCACAAATTAGAACACTCTGAAGAATTGCACTATTAATAAATGCTTGTGGATCATTAAATTGTAATACATATTCCAATTCTGCAAACTGCTGTAAATGTGTGCAATCTGCAACAAGAGAAATATTTGAAGTTGCTCTTTTCTTAACAATCTTTGCATCTATACCACTATTATGAAATTTTTTATTATCGTATAAGCTTACGTTCCAACTCTCTAAATAAACCTGTGCTAAATACTTACAAATCACCCTACCATGTTTTTCAATTTCTTTGTCTGTAAACAAGATATGCATCAACACATCTTTCTTATCTTCATTCAAGTATTCGCATAAACTATTTAATAGTTTTTCACTAGGAAGATTAATCTGATTTGTCTCTATCATCTTGATTGCGGTAACGCTAATGCCAAGATGTTCCGCTATGCTAGCTTGTGACTCTTTTTTCTTTTCTCTTAACTCTATCATATAAGTCGAAAAAGACATATTCTTCACCCCAATATCTATATATAAGTATATGCAGAATCAAAAGCATTTGCAAGATTTTAAGTTGCAATTACTTTCTAACAGATGTATATTGTTGATATAGAAAGTATTTGCACAAATTATATAAGCGTATACTTTCTATCACTTTGACGATCTTATAGGAGGAAAGATCTATGTATGTTGAACAAAAAAAGATCCATTAGACAAAGTTTGGTCGCTACATCTAATGAATCCACATCGAAGAACATGTTTTTATAATGTCCTCATTGGCATTATAACAAACATTTCTTTTTCCAACAAAATAAAAAAGGAGGAATTGTTTGTATGGAAAAACAGAAATTTTATATTGAAACACCAACATTCACAGGCAGAAATGTACCCATTACTGAAATCGCAAAAGCCATTGGTAAAGATGCTCAATACATTCGTATTGGACTACAACAAGGCGTTTTAAACTTTGGTTATGCGATGAGAAAAGATAAATCTAGTGAATACAATTACTATTGTCCTGACAAAAAAGTTTGGGAAGAAACAGGATATTTCAATGGAAAATAACAACATTGAATTGATCACTGGTAATGAAATACAAAACAAAATTTACACTGAAAACGATTATATTGTTGATTCTTTAATTAAAGGAAATAAAGTCAGTATTCTTACTGGGGGAAGCAAAACTGGTAAATCTACATTGGCACTACAAATGGCTTATGCCATTTCTAAAGGAATACCTTTTCTAAATCATCCAACAAAACAATGTGAAATTCTCTATATTTGTTTAGACAATGATGAAGATTTAATTGCCGAAAGATTAAAGTTAATGGATTTAAAAATGGATGATTCTGTATCCTTCTGTTTCAATAAGAACATCTTATTGAGCGAGAATTCACCAAGTAAAGATTCCATTTTATTACTCGAAGTCATCAACGAAGCACTTGATTCTCACCCACAACTTCGACTCGTAATCATTGATCTATTTGATAATATCCGTAATCTTACCATTAAAACAGAAGCAAATAATGTTAAAGATTCTGAAGATATGGAATATATAAAAGGAATCGCAAACCTATTTAAAGTTCATATCTTATTATTAAATCACGATACAAAAAATGGTATACAAAACGGATATTGTTCATCAAAAGGTGGCGTTAAACTTGTTGGAAGTTGCAATGGAGCTTATCTTCATTTAATAAGAAATGGTATCGGAGAAACTAACGCAACACTTGAGATTGGTGGAAGAAATATCAAAGAAAAAATCCTGAATTTGAATTTGGATACAAACAAAATGTTGTATTCACTCAATGAAGAAAACATCAATGATGATATGCCATATGAAGTAGGAGTCATTCGTAATTACATCATAAAAAATGATGGATATATAGGAACCATTTCTAATCTATTGCAACTTACCAGGCTTACCATTGCTGCAAATAAAGCATCCAGATTGCTAAATAGTTGTAAAGATTTATTAGAAAGTGAAGGCATAACATTCTCAATAGATCCAAGTAGAACCAATGGAAGAATCTATACTTTTAAAGTGAAAAAGGACGATAAGGACGATACTTTATGTATATAGAAATTCATCGTCCTACCGTCCTACGATATGATTTCTTTTCGGATAGAGCCTTTGTTACTTTGCCGAAAGTAACGCAAATGCACTTTTGTCAGAAACAAAAGATGCTTTGCGCTCTTGCGAGGCTCTAATGGAAAGAAGTATTAGCTTCGTCATTGGAAAAGGCAGCATCAATCATAATTCTCGTAAGTTCGTTGCCGACAATGTCGATCGTGATAGAACCAAATACAACATTGAATATATCAACAAAGATATCAAACAGGTCTATCACGAATTATTTGATGATGCTGTTGAAAAGTACAATTCAAAACAAACAAGAAGTGATCGTACTATTTCGGATTACTACGAAAAGATTCGTACTGGAAAACAAGAGAAGCTATTCCATGAAGTCATCGTTCAAGTTGGAAACATGGATGATATGAATTGCATGAGTGATGATGGTGAAGTAGCCAAAATCATATTGGACGAATATATGAAAAACTTCCAGCAGCGAAATCCAAACCTTCATGTATTTTCTGCTCATCTTCATATGGATGAACAGACACCCCATCTGCATATCGACTTCATTCCATTCACAACAAATAGTAAACGAGGCCTTGAAACTCGTGTATCTTTAAAACAAGCATTAAAGGCACAAGGCTTTGTAGGTGGAACGCGATCAGAAACAGAATGGAATCAATGGGTACTATCCGAAAAAAATGAAGTTGCTAACATCATGGCAAAATATGAAATCAAGTGGAAAGATCTAAATACTCATAACGAGCCTTTAAATGTTCTGAACTACAAAAAGTCTAAACGTAAAGAAGAACTAAATGAATTAGAAGAAAAATTAAACCAGTTAGAAAAACAATATATATCACTCGATACAAAATCATCTATATTAGAGAACGCTCAAAATGTTCTATCAGATGAAACACTATGGTCATTACCAGAACCATCTAAATTTACACTTGCGTCAACATACAAAAATACAATTGTTCAACCAAAATTTTCTAAACTAAGAGCATTCATTCAACCATTGATCAATGAAGTTTTTAAACAACTCCATGAATTAATCAAACTTAAATCCGAATTATTTCATTTAAGGAAAGAAAACAAAAATCTTGGAAAGTCTGTATTAGATCTTTCTGATGAAAACAGAAATTTAAGAAATGATCTAAACAAAATCAAAAGATTTTTTGGTAAAGAAACAATTGAAGATATCCTTACTAATAAGATTGTCAAATCCAAACGAAAGGAACATTTTAAATGAGTAGAAAAAGCAAATACATGCGATTACCAAACAGTTATGGTTCAATCGTAAAAATGAGTAACGCAAACAGAAGACGTAGGCCATATGTTGTTCGTATTACTACTGGATATCATAAAGATCCTGATACTGGCAAAACAAAGCAACATCTTGGTATCATTGGATACGCTAAAACACGAGAAGAAGGTTTACAGATGCTCGCAAAGTATCACGAAGCACCTTATGACTTAAATCAAGGAAATCCTTCTTTTCGGGAAGTATATCAAGATTGGTTTGACGATAAATTCAAAGACAATATGGAAGCTAAAAAAATAAGTGGATATAGAGCTGCTTATAATACTTGTACTCGCATCTTTGAATTTCCATTTAGAGATATACGTCCAAAGGATCTACAAAATGTCATTGATAATTGTGGTAAAAACTATCCAACCTTAAAAAACATTAAGATCTTATTTAATCAGATGTATAAATATGCCATAAAAAACGAACTCTGTTCAGCTGATTACAGTAAATATGTAGATATAGCCAAATATCATAATAAGAATCCAAACAGTTTAGATAGACAAGCATTCACAAGAGATCAACTTGATGTTTTATGGTCCGAAAGAAAAGACGCTTATGTTCAAATGGTTTTGATTCTCTGTTATACAGGTGTAAGAGTAAGTGAATTATTAGATTTAAAAAAGGAAGATGTAAATCTAGAAGAGCATTACTTTAATGTCATTAAATCAAAAACTGAAAGTGGCATTCGTAAAGTTCCTATCGGGACAATGATTTATCCTTACTTTAAAGCCTGGTATGAATCTAGTGAATGTGAGTATGTATTCCATACACCAAATCAAATGCATTTTGAATATAGAAATTACTATGACAGTTATTTCATTCCCATTATGGATAGATATAGCTATCCTCAAACACCACACTGTTGCAGACATACGTGTATATCTTTATTGGCTACAGCCCAAGTTTCTCCTACTTATCAAAAAATGATTGTTGGACATAAAGGAGCTATGTCAATTACTGAAAGTGTTTATACGCATATTGAAATGTCAGAATTAATAAAGGCAATTGATTCCGTTTATTATCCTGATGAAGTAATGAAAGAATATAAAAAATCCCAAAAGAAAAAACGTGAATACGAGCGTTAAAACATTTCCCAGGAAAGATTTATTCCTGGGAATTTTTAGATACCGTAAAATCAAAAAGTTAATTTTGTTACATATAAGCGTGCTGTGTGCGTGCTTAAGTTCACTTTTCAGCACTTTTCAGCACAATTCACAGAAATAGAAAAAACCACCCAAAGCCCATAAATAAAGGGTTTGAGTGGTTTTGAGTCTCTTTGCGTTGTAACCAAAAGTTGGTTCTTCTCAACGTTTTGAGAACTGTGGTGCTCTTCTTGCACCCTTTAAACCGTACTTCTTTCTTTCCTTCATACGAGAATCACGTGTGAGGAATCCAGCCTTCTTAAGTACTGGTCTGTAATCAGCGCTTGCTTCTAATAAAGCACGAGCGATACCATGTCTCATAGCACCAGCTTGGCCTGTATAGCCACCACCGTATACGTTGATCTTGATATCAAACTGATCTTTTGTTTCTGTCAATACTAATGGAGCATTAACTTCCATACGAAGAGTAGCCTGTGGTAGGTATTCTTCTAAAGTACGACCATTAACTGTGATGTTACCTGTTCCCGGAGTCATAAAAACACGGGCAACAGACTTCTTTCTACGTCCTGTTCCGGCGTAGCTAACTGTCTTCTTCTTTGTTGGCATTGTCTCTATTTCCTCCTTACTTTACCTTTAGCTCAACTGGCTTTTGAGCTGTGTGTGGATGTTCAGGTCCTTCATAAACAAATACATGTTTACGTTGAACATCACCTAGCTTAGTATGAGGAAGCATACCCTTGATAGCTTTTTCAACCCATTCAACTGTATACTGTTCACGCATAACCTTTGTAGATCTTACACGTAGACCATTTGGCCATTGAGAATGTGAGAAGTAAAACTTCTTGAAATCTTGATCACCAGTGATCTTAACCTTGTCAGCATTGATAACGATAACATAGTCACCGCAGTCAACGTTAGGTGTGTAAGTTGGCTTGTTCTTACCTCTTAATACTGTAGCTACTTTTGTTGCAAGACGTCCAAGTGTAGCATCTGTAGCATCTACTACATACCATGTACGGACAACTTCGCTTGGCTTTAACATCGTTGTTTGACGCATAATATTCTTTTTCTCCTTTACTGAAAATGTAACTTTACCGGGGCTACATTTTTGGCATGGAGTGCCACGTTTAAGTCTAGTAGTTTAGCCCAATAAAGTCAATCTTTTTTTCTTCTATTTTAGATAATTTTTTAAATTATCATAAAGTTGAATATCATAGGAATGAATATTCTTTTCTTGAAGTTTATGTATAATTTGATCATGAATTTCTAAAATATATTTTTTATCATTCATATCATATAAATAAATCATAGCTTTATGCTCTTTTAGAACAAGACATCCCTTCATTTCTTGATTATTTCTTGTACAGATTGCATATGCACAAGGAAGGATATTCTTTTGAATTCTTTCTTCAAGATCTTGAATATTCCATTCTTCACAAGAAAGTTGATCTCCTTTTAAGAATTCTCTAATTTGTATCTTCTCATTTAACGCAATCATTTCAAAATAATCTACGTGCTCTAAAGTAAGTCCACATGCTGGAGCGTTATGTCTCTTCACTGTTCTACTTTTTTCTTGAAGCATTTGTTTTACATCTTCAATCGTTTTCTTCCCTCTACCAACATCAATAATAGATGCAACCATCATTCTTACTTGATATCTGAGAAATCCTTTTCCAATGAATGTTAATGAAATCATATCATTCGTTTTATTACATTCTACTTGATAAATAGAACGCACTTGTATTGGATATTCTTCTAAAGAAGATGAATTAAAGGATGTAAAATCATGTGTTCCTTCAAACACATGAATACACTCTTTCATCTTTTCATAATCTAATGGAACAGAATATTGATAAGCATGATCTTTTGTAAATACATCATACATCCCATTGTTAATACGATATGTATATTTTTTATAACGTACATTATATCTAGAATGAAAGATAGCATCTTTTTGTTCTACGTTTAAGATATGAATATCATCTGGTAAATATGCATTGATAGCTCCCATCCATTTTCTAGGATCCATAACTCTATCCGTATCAAACATAAATACTTGTTCTCTAGCACTTACACCAGCATCTGTTCTTCCTGAAGCAATAATTGAAATATGTTTTTGTGTAATATGTTCAATTGCATCTTCTATCTTTTCTTGGATGGAAGTCCCCTTTGTTTGAGATTGCCATCCTTCATAATGATTTCCTACATAAGAAACCGTACATTTGTATCTCATGCAAACCACGCTATCCAAATAATGATTCCCATCAAAACAAAACACAACGCAATTAAGATCCAATCTTTTGCCGCCATCTTTAATTGTTTATAACGAGTTCTAGGTTCTCCTGGTGCGTACCCTCTAGCTTCCATTGCATTTGCGAGATCTTCTGCTCTTTGGAATGCTGATACAAATAAAGGTACGATCAAAGATAAGATTGCCATGATTCTTTCAGATAACTTTCCTTCTTTCATATCAACACCACGAGATTCTTGTGCTTTCATGATTCTTGCAGTTTCATCAATTAAATCCGGAATAAAACGTAATGCAATCGATATCAACATTGCGATTTCATGAGAAGGTAAGCCAATCTTTTGAAATGGACTCAATAAATCTTCAATTCCCAATGTCATTTCTAATGGTTTTGTTGTAGCCGTTAAACAAGTCGTAATCATGATCATCAATAATAAGCGAACCGCAATATATAATGTTTGAAATACCGCATCCGAATATAATGACCAACTACCAATCGTTAGAATTACATCACCTGTTTTTAATACCAATGCATTAATGATCAATAAGAACAACAACATAAATAACATTGGTTTCATTGCTTTCCAAATAAAAGATACGGAAAGTTTTGCTAAAATGATCGCGATAGATGCACACGCAAATATAACAGCGTATCCCAACCATCCAGCAGGAAAGAAAATTGTAATCAATACAATTAACATTGCCATGATTTTCGCTCTAGGATCTAAATGATGAATCACAGAGTCCAATGGAATATATCTACCAAGCGTAAAATTTCCCATATCACTTAACCTCCTGAGCGATATAATCCGCAAGTTCATCAATATTTGTTACAGATTCAGGAACAGAAAATCCTCGTTCATCTAACATTTCTTTCATTCTAACGATGTATGGAGGTAAGATATTTAATTCTCTACATTTCTTTGGATCCGAGAAAAATTCTTTCACAGAACTCTTTAATTTCAATGTTCCTTTTTCCATTACAACAACATCATCACAATATGTATACACATTTTCCATATCATGTGTAACCATCAATACTGTTTTATGCATTTCTTTGTTTAATTTAGAAAACAAAGCCATCATCATTTCAGTACCAGCAGGGTCCAAGCCGGCAGTAGGTTCATCTAAAACTAGGACTTCAGGATCCATTGCTAGAATACCCGCAATAGCAGCTCTTCTTTTTTGTCCTCCAGACATTTCTAAAGGACTTTTTTCATAATAATGTTCTCCTAATCCAACAAGATCCAAAGCTTCTTTTGCCTTTTGAATTGCTTCCTCTTCACTGCAACCAAAATTCTTTGGACCAAAGGCAACATCTTTCAAAACCGTTTCTTCAAACAATTGATATTCTGGAAATTGAAACACAAGACCAACTCTTCCTCTTAAAGATTTCAAGTTTTTTGTTTTTTCATTCGCTTTGATTTCTCTATCCAAAATATGAACTGTTCCTTCATCTGGAAGTAATAACGCATTTAAGTGTTGTACCAATGTACTCTTTCCAGAACCAGTTTGCCCAATGATGGCAGTCATCTTTCCTTCTTGGATTTCAAGATTGATTCCTTTTAATGCTGTAGATTTATATGGTGTTCCGGCACTATATGTATGTGTTACATTTTCGAATGTAATTGGCATAATTCATCCACCATCCCTTCCATATTTAAATGACGTTGTAATTGAACGCCACGTTTATTCAACGCATTTCTTAATTTCAAAGAAAATGGAATATCAAGCTTCATTTCTTTCAATTTTTGTTCATGTTTAAAAACTTCATCAGGTGTACCTGTTAAAGCTACCTTTCCATTTTCTAAGGCAATCACATAATCAGAAGAAGCAACTTCATCAATATCATGTGTAATAGATAAGATCGTTAATGAACTATCTTTATGCAACTGCATGATGACTCTTTTAATTTCATCTTTTCCATCAGGGTCCAACATACTTGTAGCTTCATCAAAAATCAAAATCTTTGGTTTCATTGCCAGTACTCCCGCAATCGCAACTCTTTGTTTTTGACCACCACTCAAATGTGTTGGTTCTTTTTCTAAATGATCATCCATCTTAACAAGTCCGGCATTTTTCAAAATGATATCATCCATCAATGATGGATCAACACAATGATTTTCTAAACCAAACGCAATATCATCTCTAACAGTCGCCCCAATAAATTGATTATCTGGATTTTGAAAAACGATTCCAATTCTAGAACGAATTTGATTTAAATTTTCTATATTCAATTCAATTCCATCAATAACTACAGAACCACTTTGTTTTTCCAATAGACCCATGATTAATTTCGCAATCGTTGATTTACCACTTCCATTATGTCCAACAATCGTTGTATAACTTCCTTCTTCAACAGAAAAAGAGACGTTTTTAATCGTCTGTCTTTCTTCTACATAAGAATAATTTAAATCTTTTACTTCAAGAATTGCCATAATTGCCTCATTGATTTAAATTCACTAATATTTCCACTAAGCTTCTAACTCTTTGACACTTTGTATTACGATATTGTCTTTTACGATCTAACAATACCGCATTGATTCCTGCTTCACTTGCTTCCACAACATTTGTTTCTAAATCACTAGATACATACATCACTTCACTATTTTCATAAGATGTTATATCTTTTGCCTTAGAAAAGAATTGTGGAGATGGTTTACTAACTTTATAATTCTCTGCACTTAAAATTCCATATGGATGTAAGTTATTTCTACGTACCACTACATGAATATAATCTTCAGAATGATTTGTAAGAATATATACAGGTAAAGGACATTTCATAAAGAATTCTTTTACATCTGGATAAATTGGAGAATACATCCAGAAATTCTTTAATAAAGTATGCATTTGTTTACGATCTTTTTTTAGATTGTATTTTTCAATTGCAGTTGTTATGATCTTATCTTCCATTTCATCCATTGTCATGAAATTCTCGCCTTGAGAAACTGCTTCTAAAGCAGTTAGTTCTTCTTTATAAAAAGCCACTGCTTCTTCTTCACTTTTAATATTACTATTGTTGATTACTTCACGGATCAATTCAGAGTAGTCCATCCCTTTTGCGGCTATCATCGCTCCAGCAAAGTCCAAAATAATTGCTTTTATCATCTTTCACCTTCCAAAACTCGCTTATTATACCATAAAGATGCTTGTTTTTTATATTTACATGCATAAGATAGCAGTGTTCACACAAAATGAAAACACTTTCTTTCTATTTTCGTTTAAAATAATTACAAAGAGGTGCGTTTTATGAATATTCAAGAATTCCAACAAGATCGATTTGGTTTATTCATTCATTGGGGATTATATGCAATACCAGCACGCGGTGAATGGCTCAGAAGTGATGAACAAATGAAAGAAGAAGACTATATTCCTTATTTCAATGAATTTGATCCAGATGATTTCCATCCAGAAGTATGGGCAAAGTCCGCAAAAGAAGCAGGTATGAAATACGCAGTCATGACCGCTAAACATCATGATGGATTTTGTTTGTTTGATACCAAAACAACAGATTGGAAAGCAAAAAGAGATTATATTAGAGAATTTTTAGAAGCTTTTCGTAAAGAAGGATTAAAAGTAGGTTTATATTATTCTTTATTAGATTGGCATCATCCTGATTATCCACATTATCAAGACAAGCACCATCCAATGAGAAATCATCCTGAATGTAGTAATGAAAATAGAAACTTTTCAAATTATTTAACATACATGCATGAACAAATCCATGAACTATTAACACAATATGGAAAGTTAGATATCATGTGGTTTGATTTTTCCTATGGCAATATGAAAAAAGATGTTTGGGATGCCAACAAAATCGTTACTATGGCAAGAAAATATCAACCAAATATGATCATTGATAACCGTTTGGAAGGAGATGGTATTTATCCAGGAACGATCATGGAAGAACATCCATCTTTCACTTCTGGTGACTTCACATCTCCAGAACAAATGATTCCTCCAACTGGCATTACCAATAAAGTTGGAAAACCTATTCCTTGGGAATCTTGTTTAACAATGAATGAACATTGGGGATATTGCGCAAAAGATACAAATTATAAGTCAGCGAAATTGATTATTCGTACATTAGTTGAATGTGTAAGTAAATCTGGCAATTTGATTTGTAATGTTGGGCCTGATGCACGTGGTAAGTTTCCATCTCAATCCACACAAATATTAAAAGAAATATCTGCATGGATGAAATACAATCAAGCTTCCATTTACAATTGTGGCAAATGTGAATTAGATAAACCAGAATGGGGAAGATATACACAAAACGGAAATAAAATATACGCACATATCTTAGATGAAAGTGTATTTGATATTCCTGTACATATTCCAAAAGATAGAATATTAAAAGTAAGAAGATTATCTGATGGTTCTGAAATCAAGATTCAAACACCTTGGAACGCTGAAAGTTATCCAGATTATACATTCTTAAATATTGATACTGCTTCTCATCAATGTCCAGATGCTATTGATACAGTTATTGAAATTACACTTAAAAAAGAGATTTGAATTCAATCAGATCTCTTTTCTTATTTGTTTTATTTTCCAAAACGTGCCAATAGATTTGCCATTGCGTCATCCATTGTAACTTCTTTCTTGACTGGTTTCTTTTGATATTTCTTTCTATCTTTAGATGATTTCTTTCTCTTGTATTCTGCATCTCTTTGTTCAAGTTGTTCTAATGGAAGAAGGGATAACTGTACTCTACCTCTTTCTTCTTCAATTTCATATACCCAAACATTTACGATATCACCTACAGATACAACTTCACTTGGATGAGAAATGCGATTCATAGACATATGAGAAATATGTGCTAGACCATCTTGATGTAATCCAATATCAATGAATGCACCAAAGTCTACAACATTTCTAACTGTACCTGATAATTGATCGCCCTTATGTAAATCAGAAATTTCTAATACATCGCTCTTTAACAATGCACCATCAAATTGATCACGATAATCTCTTAATGGTTGTCTGATTGCTTCTTCAATATCATTCAATGTATAAGAGTCAATTCCTAGATCCTTTGTCTTTTCTTCTGGGAATTCAGCATCCTTTTCACCAAGAGTAGTAATGCCACAAGCCTTCATGACTTCTCTAGCAGCGTCATAGCTTTCTGGGTGGATACTTGTTTCATCTAGTGGTTCATCACCATCTGTAATACGTAAGAAACCTGCACATTGTGTATACGCCTTAGGTCCTAACTTCTTAACTTTGAGTAATTGTTTTCTATTTGTAAACTTACCATTTTCATTACGATAGTTGATGATTTCCTTTGCGATACCAGCATTCAATCCAGAAATATGAGTTAATAATTCTACAGAAGCTGTATTTAAATCTGCACCTGTTCTATTAACAGCCTTCATAACAACTTCATCTAATCTTTGAGATAAAGCCTTTTGTGGTAAATCATGTTGATATTGACCAACACCAATAGACTGTGGATCAATCTTAATCAATTCTGCAAGTGGATCTAACAATCTTCTACCAATAGATACTGCTGATCTTTCTTCAATTGCCATATCTGGGAATTCAAGACGTGCAGCTTCTTGTGCAGACCATACAGAAGCACCAGCTTCAGAAACGATTGCGTACTGTACATCTAAATGATTGTCCTTGATTAATTCAGCACATAGCTTTTCACTTTCTCTACTAGCTGTACCATTACCAATCGCAATGATTTGTACATGATATTTTTGAATCAAAGCTAAAACCTTTTTCTTTGCGGCTTCAATTGCTTCTACATTTTCTTTATTTGTTTTGAATGGATAAACTTTATCAACTGTCAACATCTTACCAGTTTCATCAATAACAGCTAATTTACATCCATTATAGAAACCAGGGTCAAAACCTAAAACGATTCTACCTTTCAATGGAGCTTGTAGTAATAGCTTTTCAAGATTCATTGAGAAGATTTCAATTGATTGATTTTGTGCTCTTTCACTCAATTCAGAACGAATTTCTCTTTCAATAGAAGGGAACAATAATCTTTCACATCCATCTGTTGCAGCTTCTTTTAATTCATTTTCTACGGCAGTTTGCTTACCATGTGTTAAATTCTGATAAGCTTCTGCTTCTAAATGTTCTTCATCAAACACAAAAGAAACTGTGATGATTTTTTCTTTTTCAGCACGATCAATAGCCATAATTCTATGATCTGCCAATTGAGAAATCTTTTCACTTCTGTCATAGTACATTTCATAGACTTTATTTTCATCTTTTGCGTCTTTCTTGATCTTAGTAGAAAGTACACCAGATTTTAGGATGTTATCCTTAAAAGCCCATCTTTGTTTTGCGTTATCAGATACCATTTCCGCAATGATATCTTTCGCACCTTGAATCGCTGCCTTTGTATCTTTTACTTCTTCTGTAACGTACTTTGTAGCTTCTTCTTCAAGATTGCCATTTTCATCACACGCTAACATCCAATCGGCAAGAGGTTGTAAACCAAGCTTGATAGCTGTAGTCGCTCTTGTCTTCTTCTTTTGTGCATATGGACGATAGATATCTTCTACTTGAGATAGCTTCGTTGCTTCTTGAACAGACTTCTGAATTTCATCTGTCATCTTTCCTTGTTCTGAAATCAATTTCAATACAGCTTCTTTTCTTTCAGCCAATTTCACTTGATAGTCATATTGTTTTTGAATATATAAAATTTGTTCTTCATCTAATCCTTTAGTTTGTTCTTTACGGTAACGTGCAATAAATGGAACTGTGTTACCTTCTTCTAACATATTTAAAGTATTTTGAATCTGTTCTTCTGTAATCTTTAATTCTTGTGAGATTCGTTTAATGATTTCTTCATTCATTCTTAAATCCTCCTTTACGCTTTGTCTATTCTAACATGGATATAGTAAGATTCACATATTGACATTTCTATATATACCTATTCCCAAAAGAGTCCTTCACACGGAAGGATTCTTTTTTAGATTTGTGAACTACCACATCTAAGCACTACGTGTTATAGATGTGGCTTCTAAGGGCTTGTGTTCCCTCAGACTTTCGTCTGCCATTGATACGGTTAAGACACAGTATATT
>CAVHRL010000032.1:0-19967 GCA_963638375.1 Lachnospiraceae bacterium | reverse complement strand
TTGTTGAATATACATCCACTTTAAATGAAAAAGCTAATATTGGTTATTTAGGTAATGAGAATAAGGCAAAACTAGTATTCTCTAACAATCCTAATGAAGAACAAAGTGGAACTGATAAGCCTAGTAAAGGTGAAACACCTTGGGATAATGTAATTGTATTTACATATCAGACAGTAATTAACAAGGTTGATTCAGATGATAAACCTTTAGCGGGTGCTGAATTCACTTTAGAAAAATATGATTTTGTAGCTAAAGAATGGAAAGCTTCTAAAACAGCATCACTTAACGAAGCTAAAACTGAATTTACATTTAAAGGTCTAGATGATGGAAAGTATCGTTTAAGTGAAAAAGCTCCAGCTGGATATAATAATATTACACCTATTGAATTTACAATAAATGCTGATCATTCTATTACTTGGGATGGTTCAAGAGACGATAAAAACGTACCAATAACAATCACAAGCACAAAAAATGAGGATGGTAGTACTACTACTACTACACAATATGTTCTAAATTCTTTAGAAACACCGGATTTATCAACAAAACCAATTAAAGGAGATGTTTCAAATGGTAAAATCACTTCTAAGGTAATTAACAAGAAAGGTACTATCCTTCCTTCTACAGGTGGTATTGGTACAACAGTATTCTATGTAACTGGTGCTATCTTGATGTTAGGTGCAGGTGTATTACTTGTTTCTAGAAAACGTGTAAGTAAATAAAAAGTAATAAAAGATATGTCTTGTGCAGTGTGTCTTAGGACACACTGCTAAGATATATGTTATTCATTGATACAACTTAGGGAGAACTTTATGAAGAAGAATAAAACAAATATTATCTTAGTCATTATTTTTCTCATAGGGCTCTCCGTGATGCTGTATCCATCTTTCAGTAATTACTGGAATTCGATGGTGCAATCCAAAGCTGTTGCTGGATATAACAATGCAGTACAGAAGATGTCACAAGTGGATTATGATGCAATGTTTCATGAAGCAGAAGAATATAATTCTGTGTTAATGAATTTAGATCGTCCATTTGAAAACTATGAATCTATTTCTGGTTATGATGATATCTTGAATGTATCTGGGACAGGAATCATTGGATATGTCACGATAGATAGAATCAAAGTGGAGTTACCAATATATCATGGTACATCAGAAGGTGTATTACAGATTGGTGTAGGTCATTTAGGTGGATCTAGTTTTCCAATTGGTGGTATAGGTACACATAGTGTTCTATCTGCACATAGAGGTCTTCCTTCTGCGAAACTATTCTCAAATTTAGATGAGATGGAAGTTGGAGATACTTTTCAAATTACAGTATTGAATCGTGTATTGACGTATCAAGTTGATCAGATTCGTATTGTAGAACCTGAAGATGTGGGTGAATTGATGATTGATCCTAATAAGGATCTATGTACGTTAATGACTTGTACACCTTATGGAATCAATACACATCGTTTATTGGTACGTGGAGTTAGAGTAGATAGTGATGTGAATTCCTATGTTCCTACGGATGCTTACCAAGTAGAACCGAATATAGTTGCGGTTGGTTCGATGTTAGTGATTTTATCTGCATTATTAGTGATTACTAGTTGTTTAAGATTTGTGAAACGTAAAAAGAAGTTATGAAGAAGTTGAAGAAGGTATTACCGAATATATTGATTGGATTGGTATTTGTTGTTGGACTTGGAATATTTACATATCCAACGATATCAGATCAATGGAATCGTTATCATCAATCTCAAGCAATTGCTAGTTATGAAAAACAAGTAGAAAGTACTAGTGAAGAGGATTTTAGTAAGGCATGGAGTGAAGCTGAAGCATATAATGCTTCCATTGTAGAAAATACATTTCAGACAGATGCTTTTGATGAAGAAGAGAAGAATCTAAGAGGAAGTGATTATTGGAATGTATTGAATTTGAGTGATACTGGAGTAATGGGATATATTTCTATTCCAGAAATCAATCAAAAGCTTCCAATCTATCATGGTACATCAGATGGTGTATTACAGATAGCTGCAGGACATTTATCTGGTACAAAGTTACCAATTGGTGGTAGTGGTAATCATAGTGTGATAGCTGCACATAGGGGATTACCTTCAGCGAAGTTATTTAGTGATCTAGATTCTTTAAAGATTGGTGATAAGTTCTATATTCATGTGTTAGATCAAACATTGGCATATGAAGTAGATCAAATATTACCAATGGTAGATAAGGATGATGTGGAAACATTATCCAATGCTTTACAGAATGTAGAGGGTGAAGATTATGTTACGTTATTCACTTGTACACCTTATGGAATCAATAGTCATAGATTATTGGTTCGTGGTACAAGATGTGAATATCATGGTGAAGATGCAGTGAAAGTAAGTGAAGAAACAATGCTGGAATCTATCCAAGAATACTACATGTTATATGCATTGTTAGTGATTGCGGTCATTGTATTACTATTCACGATCGTAAAAGTTATGAAGTGGAAGAAGAAAAAAGCCAAGGAGGTTAAACATGAGAAAGTTGAATAAGAAATATCTAATATGCATTGCGGTATTGATAGCTTGTGTCATTGGAATGAATATTCCTTCATTATATGCAGCTAATGCGATAGATCCTACTAAACCTGGGTCTTTAACGATCAATGTTTCTGATACTAGTACATATGGAAAAGATATTCAAAATGCATCCATTCATGTAAATATCTATAAGATAGCTGATATGGCTGATACTGGTGCTTTTACTTCTACTTCAAATTTTTCTGAAATGAAAATAGAAGAGATTCCTTCTGGTAGTGAAGATTGGGAAAGTAGTTCTTTACAAGCAAAACAAATTGTTGAAGATAAACAATTAGAAGCTGATGGAACATTTGATGTAGTGAATGGTGCTGGTTCTTATGATCGTTTAGGACATGGTCTTTATTTAGTATTAGCTGAAGATACAAATACAAAGAATTATACGTATAGCTTTAATCCATATATCATTTCTGTTCCTAATAATTACTATTATCAAACAAAAGATGAGAAGGATGATAAATGGATCTATGATGTAACAGCTGGATTAAAACCTGAAAGAAATAATCGTTATGGTAGTTTAAAGATCATTAAGACATTAAATGAATATAATGCATCTTTAAAACAAACAACATTTGTATTCAGTGTTGAAGGAAAAGATGATGATGGAAATGTTGTTTATAGTAATGTTGTTTCTACAACATTTGATTCTGCTGGTAGTAAAGAAGTTGTATTAGATCAGATTCCAGCTGGTTCAAATCTAACAATTACTGAAGTTTATAGTGGTGCTAGTTATACATTAACAAGTGAATCAGAAAAGTATGGAACAGTTGTAGCGGATGAAACAATTGAAGCAGACTTTACAAATACATACAATGATGAATTAAAACCAGGATATGGTGTAACAAACCATTTTGATTATAGTGATGATAATGGATGGACTTGGACACAACAATAGGAGGGAGAAAATGAAAAAGAACGTATTAAAGAATAAAACATTTTGGCTCGCTATTGTTGCTGGAGGGTTAGTGTGTAGTGTATCTGTACCAAGTGCTATGGCATACTTTACAACGTATGTTAAAGCAGAAGGTGGTTATGAAATTACACTTGGTTCTGAAACAACGATTGAAGAAAAAGTCAAAGATATGACAAAAGAAATCTCTCTAACAAATACTGGTGAAACGGATTGTTATGTCAGAGTGAAAGTATTTAGTGGTAGTCAAATTGATATTACATATACAAGTGCAGTAGATGATAGTGGTAATGCATATTGGACAAGTAGTGATGATGGCTATTGGTATTACAAAGATATTTTGAAGGTTGGTAGTTCTAGTGAAGTATTAAAAGCTAAGATTCAAATGGATGAAGACTTTAAAGATAGTTTTAATGTCATTGTTGTACAAGAATGTACACCTGTTCAATATCATGAGGATGGAACGCCATATGCTGATTGGAATGCTAAAGTAGATACGAAAACAGATATTGGTGTTCAGGAGGCAGCACAATGAAATGGTTAAGAAGTAAAAAGGGAACACTTGTCTTAACTTGTGTTGCGTGTGTGTTGTTGCTCATGAGTGGAATTGGTAGTACAAGAGCTGCATTAACATATTTTAGTGAGAATTATACAGCACAAGTAGAAATGAAAGATATTGGTGTCACACTTGTAGAAACAAGTGCACAATCTACGAAAGATATTAGTAGTAGAGATTATACTGGTAGTGATGATGCATGGGATACTACACAGGGTGAATTGTTATCTGATATGTTAGAAGAATCAGATCATCAATTACAGTTAGGTAGAGCGTATAAAGAAGAATTATCTGTTAAGAATTCTGGTACGATCAATGAATATGTTAGAGTTCGTATTTATAAGAGTTGGACAAATGCAGATGGTGAGAAAGAAACATCATTAGCTCCTTCTTTGATTCTCTTAAATCTAACAAATAATGGTTGGATCATTGATGAAGAAAATTCTACAGAAGAAAGAACAGTTTTATATTGGCCAAATATATTAACAGTTGGTGAAACAACAAAACCATTATCAGATACATTAACAATAGATTCATCTATTGGAAACAAAGTCACAAAAGAAACAACAGTGGAAGATGGTATTACAAAAACCACAACAAGATTTAACTATGATGGTGTGAAATTCCATTTGAAAGCAGAAGTGGATGCAGTACAAACACATAACGCAAAAGATGCGATCAAGAGTGCATGGGGCGTAGATGTCAATGTAGCCTCAGATGGCTCTATTTCATTACAGTAAGGAGGACGAGGATATGAAGAAAAGATGGTTGATACCAACTATAACATTACTTCTAGCTTCTACTGTAACGGTACATGCGGAAAGTTTTTCTGGTAGTGATGATTGGAATGTATACTTTGATGGAAAGAATATGACAAGTACATTCAAGAATACAGATATTGATGATGCGATATACAATCTTGAACCAGGAGATAGTGTTGATTTTCATTTATCTTTGAAAAATGAATATAAAGAAACAACAGATTGGTATATGACAAACGCTGTATTAGAAAGTTTGGAAGATACACAAAGCGTTGCGGAAGGTGGAGCGTATTCATACATTTTGACGTATATCTCTTCTGATGGTAAAGAGAATGTTTTATACAGTAGTGATGAAGTTGGTGGTGAAACAAAGAATGAAAGTGGTGAAGGTCTTCATCAAGCAACCAATTCATTGAAAGAGTATTTCTACTTAGATCGTTTAGACGCAAACCAATCTGGTGAAATTACATTACATGTTGCCTTGGAAGGTGAAACGCAAGGAAATACATATCAAGATACACTCGCTAAACTACAAATGAATTTTGCGGTAGAACTTGTTACTTCAACAGGAAATCGTAAAGTAGCTGATACAAGCGACCATAGCCAAGTACTCTTATATTCCGTAATTACTTTAGTTGCGGGACTTGCTTGTGTAGGACTTGTAATTTATAACGTACGTCAAAGAAAGAAGGAGGATGAATGATGAAACTCCGTAAGATGTTCAAAACAGGAATCCTTCTTGTATGTACGTTATTTATGATCGTACAAGGAAAACAAATGATTGTTGCCGAAAAGGGTGGAAATGATTCTCATTACACCTATACCATTACACTCTATACAGGTAAAGAAGGTACATTCTCAGATGGTAGTACAGAAGTAAAGATTACGGATCTAGAGTATGGACAAGTGATTTCTTTAGGTGATTATCTAACAGACGTGGATTTAAATGACGCAGATAAATACTATGTCAAAGGAATTCGTGAAAGTGGAAAAGATAATAACACAGTTAGTACACCAGCATTTAAAGTAGAATGTGATAGAGAATATGTAGTTGCTTATGGTATTAAAGGTGATATGACAAAATATACAGTCAATTACCAAGATGAAAATGGAAATACTTTAGCTGCTAGTCAAACTTACTATGGTGTTGTGGGTGATAAAGCAGTCGTAGCTTTCCACTATGTAGATGGCTATCGTCCACAAGCTTATAACTTAACAAAGACATTAAGTAAGAATGAAGCAGAAAACGTATTAACATTTATATATCAAAGAATTGTACAAAATTCTAATACAAATACGGATACAAGTACTACAAATAATCAAAACACAAATAGTAATGTAAATGGTAATACAACAAATGATCAAACAACTGTAGATAACACTACAACAACTGATACACAAGAAAATACAACGGTTGATGAAGATGATCAAACAACAAAAGATGTTATTGATCTTGATGAAGATGAAACACCTTTAGACAATGGTAGTAAGAAAGATCAATCTTCAAATCAAAGACCAGCTAGTTTTATGTATATCATGATCGGACTTGCTTGTATTGCGATACTTGCATTGATCATACTTTTTGTTATCATTAAGAAAAAGGATCAAACAAAACGTGAACAAAAAGAAAACGAAAACAACAATGATATGTAATATAACAGGAGGATTACTATTAATACTAGTAATCCTTTTGTGCATTCCATTAACCATTCCAAGATTATTTGGATGTGAAATCTATCATGTTATCAGTGGTAGTATGGAACCAGCAATTCCTACAGGAAGTGTTGTATATGTAAAGGAAACAGAAGCATCTGAAATACAAACCAATGATGTAATTGCGTATTATAGTTCTGAAGATACAGGTGCGATCATTACACATCGTGTTATACAAAATAGAGTCGTATCTGGTGAATTTATCACAAAAGGTGACGCAAATGATAAAGAAGACGTAACACCTGTTTCTTATGAAAGAATGATAGGTAAAGTTGTTTTATCAATTCCATTTCTAGGAAGTGTATTAACAGTTATTTCAGGAACAAGTGGAAAGATCTTTGTTGGTTGTTTGATCGTAATTGCGGTTATTTTGACAATGAGAAATAAATGATTTAAAGTATTTTTGATTTATATTTGCTACACAATGTAATGACAGGATGTTGCTAAAAGAAGTGATTGAGAGTATATTATATTTATACGGAGAGATTAGACATGTCTACTACAAATTTAAACATTAGAACAGAAAAAAATGTAAAAGAACAAGCTGAAAAAATTTTTGAGGAACTAGGCCTTAATATGACAACCGCAATCAATATGTTCTTAAGAACAACTATTCGTGAACATGGAATTCCTTTTGAATTAAAGTTAAATGTACCAAATGATACGACTGTAGCTGCTATTGAGGAGGGTAAAAAATTATTAAATGATCCTACTGCTCCAAGATATTCTAGTATAGATGAATTTAAGGAAGCGCTAGATTTATGAAATATGACATTCAGTTTACCAATCAGTTTAAAAAGGATTTAAAGCTTGCGAAAAAACAAAATAAAATCTTGATAAATTGTTCGAAGTAATTAATATCCTAGCGGAAGGTGAGATGCTAGATAAAAAATATAGAGATCATGATCTTACGGGTAACTATAAAGGAACTCGTGAATGCCATGTGGAGCCAGATTGGCTGCTTATTTATGAGATACAAAACAATATTCTTGTATTGATGCTTTATCGACTTGGAACACATTCCGAACTATTTAGATAAGAATTTTCTTTTCTAAATTGTTTTATCAATTCCATTTCTATGAAGCGTATTAACAGTTATTTCGGGGATAAGTGGAAAGATTTTTGTTGGTTGTTTGATCGTAATTGCGGTTATTTTAACAATGCGAAATAAATGACTCAGAACATAAAAAAACTTATTGTTTGTTCAAACAATAAGCATACAAATTGTATAGATATTCAGGACTTTCTTTGTAGACTCCTGTTTCGAAATCAAACAATGTATCATAGACTCTAGAATTCGCAAACGATAATAAAGCTTCTTCGTAGGAAATATGATATCTTTCAGAAATTAAACCAACCGCATCACGCATATTGTAAATCGCAAAAGCATTTTTTTGAGAATCTGAAAAACTAGAATTATATGTTTCCATAACGCTCACTCCTAATGAATTCTAAATGATTGATTGCATCTTGTGTTCGAAAACAAAATTGGTCTTTTAATCTGTTTGGAAGTAATCTTTTGAGTGCCATCTCATCAGCTTCAGATGTTCCTGGTTTTCCGAAATCTAATCCTTCAATATATTGTTGAATTGTACGTGCTGTTTGATCATCGGCAATTTTACCTCCGATAATATCAATTACACTATATTTTTTTAGAAGCTGAGGAAACAAATCTTTTTTTCGATTAGTGGCAACAAAATGTAACCATTCTACATTAGCATCTTGGAAATAATATGCAAGTAAATTTGGATCATAATGAAACTTATAAATGGAAATTTGACCATCTTCCACTTTAAAATCACTTGGAACATTATTCATTCGTATTGATTTTTTTATCGAAAGGGGAACATAGTTATATGCTTGTTCAAAAGAAGAAGTCAGATAAAAACCGATACCAAAATCCAATCCACCAATACAACGGTTTAAATCTATATTTTGTATAGAAGTATAACTTCCGTGATATAACAACATTTCATCTTGTAACGTAATCATAGTTCTAAACCTCTATTTCTAAGCAATTCTTCTACATCATGAAGCACACAATCATAACTATTTAGATGAAGAATATCATAACATTCAGAGATGAAACCTAAAATATCATATTTTTTGAATAATTTTGCACAATCACTTGATGATATATTCCACTTTGTTTGTGCTTTACGAAATACCCAGCACTGCATGTCAGCGATATCTAATTGTTCGTCAGTCATTATGAATCCTCCTGTTATGAAAATTATATGTTATTTTCAAACAAAAGTACAAAATTGTATTTTTGAGTTGAATATTTCTGTTAATGAAATTCAGAAAAACGTGCAAAAAACTTATAAAAAAGTCAGAAAAATGTGTAATAATTAGATTGAAAGTTCAGAAAAATGTGTTTTTTTGATATGGAAAGTGCTGGAAAAGGTGAATGTATGAAGAGAAATGTGATGAAACAACTAATTGAATGGAAAGATAATGAGGATCGTAAGCCTTTGGTCTTGAAAGGGGCGAGACAAACTGGAAAAACGTGGTTGATGAAAGAATTTGCGAATCAATATTATGATAATTTTGTTTATTGTAACTTTGATGAAGAAGAGGAATTGAAATCTATTTTCCAATCAAATAAAAATCCTAATCGTATTGTAGAACTGTTGTCTTTACTTTCAAATACAAAAATAGAACCAAAAAAAACATTGATTATTTTTGATGAAATACAAGATTGTCCGGAAGCCTTGAATTCTTTAAAGTACTTTTATGAAGTTGCGAATGAATATCATGTGATTGCGGCTGGTAGTTTATTAGGTGCTTTGTTAGCACAACCAAAATCTTATCCTGTTGGAAAAGTAAATCTTTTAAATGTTTATCCACTTTCTTTTGATGAATTTTTAGAGGCGACTGATACAAGTTTATTTAAATACTATGAAAGTATTCAAAAAAATCAAACAATCGAAGAAATTTTTCATAAACGTTTGTTAGATGCATTCAACAATTATTTGATTATTGGGGGAATGCCAGAATGTGTTTCTTCTTGGGTGAAATATAAAGATCCTAATAAGGTTGCTAGTATACAAAAAGAATTGATTACTTTATATGAAAGTGATTTTTCTAAACATAATGGAAAAGTGAATTCTGGAAGAATCTTAATGGTATTTCGTAGTATTGTTTCTCAACTTTCGAAGTCAAATGAGAAATTTATGTACGGTGCAGTTAGAGAAGGTGGAAGAGCACGTGATTTTGAAGAAGCTATTGAATGGCTTGTCTCAGCTGGAATGTTAAATCGTGTATACAATGTTTCTAAGATAGAACATCCACTAGCTGCATATGATAAGTTAGATCAATTTAAATTGTATTTCTTTGATACAGGTTTATTAAAACAAATGGCAGGAGTAGATAATAATGCAATATTATTAAAAGCAGATTATCAATTCAAAGGGCCATTAACAGAAAACTATGTCTTACAACAACTACACGATTTATGTGAAGTGGAACCACGTTATTATTCTGATAAAAATTGTGAGATTGATTTTTTGATTCAAAATGGTATAGAAATTATTCCTGTGGAAGTAAAAGCAGGTGAAAGTAAATCTGCACGATCTTTTAAAAGATATATTTCAAATAATCATACTTCTACCGCAATTCGGTTTTCTAAGAATGGATATCGTAAAGATGGTGTTATTGTAAATGTACCATTATATTTAACGAGAAAATTCAAATCATGTATCTAAACAATAAGAAAAAGAAATGTTTACTAAAGCATTTCTTTTTTTATCTATTTTCTTTAAAATAGATTCTAAAATATTAGGGGGAATTTATATGTCGGAAACAGTAACAAAAACATATAGTACAAAAGAATTATTAAAGAGATTTATTCCTTACTTGATGAAGTATAAAAAGATACTATTTATGGATCTATTTTGTGCTTCATTAACTACTTTATGTGATATTGTACTACCTAGGATCATGTCACAGCTAACAAATACAGCGATGTATGAGCCTTTATCATTGACTGTGAATTTAGTGGCAAAGATGGCAATTCTATATATTGTTTTAAGACTTGTAGATGCGGCAGCATACTTCTTTATGTGTTCACAAGGTCATATCATGGGTGTTTATATTGAAACGGATATGAGAAGTGATGCGTTTGATAAGTTAGAGAAATTATCTGATTCTTACTATGCGAATACAAAAATTGGACAAATTATGGGTAGAATTACATCAGATTTGTTTGATGTAACTGAATTTGCACATCACTGTCCAGAAGAATTCTTTATTGCAGGTATCAAGATCATTGTTTCTTTTGTGATTTTATGTAGTGCTTCAATTCCACTAACAATATTAATCTTTGCGTGTGTGCCTTTTATGATTTGGGGATCTATTAAACTAAATCATCACTTTAGATCTGCGACAAAAGAACAACGTGTTCAAATAGGGGAATTGAATGCACAAGTTGAAGATTCTTTGTTGGGTGAAAAAATCGTTAAAGCATTTACTGCAGAAGAAACAGAGTTAAAGAAGTTTGCGGATGGTAATGTAAAGCTCAAGGCAATTAAAAAGAAACGTTATTACGCAATGGCTAATTTAAATATGTGTATTCGTTTATTTGATGGATTGATGTATAGTGTAACAATCATTGCGGGTGGTTTATTCTTAGTATATGGAAAAATCAATGCTGGTGATCTAGTAATGTATATGTTGTATGTTTCTACATTGATTGCGACGATTCGTAGACTTGTAGAATTTGCGGAACAATTCTCACAAGGTATTACAGGTATTGAAAGATTCTTTGAAATCATGGATACACCTATTGATATTCAAGATGCTGAAGACGCAACAGAATTAAAAGTTGATGGTGGTGAAATTCGCTTTGAAAATGTAACGTTTGAATATCCAGATGATCATAATCGTGTATTACATGATTTATCATTAACGATTCATCCAGGTGAAAATTTAGCGTTAGTTGGTGAAAGTGGTGGAGGGAAGACAACAATTGCTTCTTTGATTCCACGTTTCTATGACGTAACAAGTGGTGCATTAAAAGTGGATGGACAAGATGTAAGAAATGTTACTTTAAGAAGCTTAAGAAGTGCAATTGGTATTGTACAACAAGATGTTTATTTATTCTCTGGAACAGTTGCAGAGAACATTGAATATGGTAAACCAGGTGCAACACGTGAAGAAATCATCCAAGCCGCAAAATTAGCTGGTGCAGATGAATTTATCAATGAATTGAAAGATGGTTATGATTCTTATGTTGGTGAAAGAGGTGTTAAGCTTTCTGGTGGTCAAAAACAAAGAATCTCAATCGCTAGAGTATTCTTAAAGAATCCACCAATTCTATTATTGGATGAAGCTACTTCAGCTTTGGATAATGAAAGTGAGATCTTGATTGAAAAGAGTTTAGAGAAACTTTCTGTTGGTAGAACAACTTTAACGATTGCCCATCGTTTAACAACAATTCGTAATGCAGATAGAATCATTGTATTAGGAAAGAATGGAATCGTTGAAGAAGGAAATCATGAACAACTTCTCGCAAATAAAAACGTATATTATAGACTTTGGAATGGAATTCCAGCAAACGAAACAAAATAAAACCTCTACATGAATGCTGAACAAACATGTAGAGGAAATCAGAAGGCATCTTGAATCAATGAGATGTCTTTTGTTTTGATCCTTGTAACAAAGACACCATTCAAAAGTCTAAATTCATCAGGAATCGTATTTTTTGAAGGAATGACAGGCCCTTTTAAAACACCGGATAACTGTTTGCCATCCTTCGTGGTTACTATTACATCTTTATCTATCCATTTTTGCCAATTCTTCATATTCTTTACCGAAAGAGGAAAGAAAGCGGTAGAACAATCGCAAACCTAAATAGGTTATAGGAATGTGAGAAAACATAAGGTGAATAGGATTGTTTAGTAACCACTGCTTTCCGTATAACATTCTAAATGATAGCGCTTACTTTAGAAATATAAAATATTAAAGAAAAGTATGAAATTTGTTTAAAATATCATGTTTATAACAATTCTGCCATGTATAAAGGAAGATGGATGATCCCTTCTTTTATTAAAACATTATGTTCACGAGAAAGTAGTCTCAAATCTGGGAAATAGCACGAAAAAGCAAGTAAACAAAAAGTAATCCTATTTTGGATTACTTTGTATTGTCTGCTAATTCTTTAGCGAGTAGTTCTAATTGAGGGAGATTATCTTCAGAAACAGAAGATTGAATCTTGATGATTGGTTCAATGATCTTCATGTTTTTCATGGATTCTATTTGTTGTTTCATTTTAGTAGCTGCCATTGGAGCCCATGAGCCATTTTCAATAAGACCGATTGTTCTATCAGATAAATTGTGATTCTTTAATTCTGTCAACAGATTCTGCATGGAATCAAATATTTCACCATTGTATGTTGCACTAGCGAATACAAGTGTAGAATATTGGAATGCACGGGATACTAATTCTGAAGTGTCTGTTTTAGATGTATCAAAGATCATAACGGAACGCATACCATTTTCCGCAAGTTTTGTTGCGAGGATTTCTGCTGCATTTTGTGTGTTTCCGTAGATTGATCCATAGAATATCGCAACGGAATAACGTTGTGGTTCGTATGCTGCCCAATGATAGTAACGTGAAATGATTTGTTCGAAATCTTTTCTCCAAATATGTGCGTGTAATGGGCAAATCATTTTTATGTCTAGAGCACTTGCTTTTTTTAGAACAGCCAATGTTTGAGGACCATATTTTCCAACGATATTAACGTAATATCTTCTTGCTTCATCTCTCCAATCATGGTCCCATCTCACTTCATCCGCAAAGATATTTCCACTCATTGCTCCAAAAGAACCAAATGCATCTGCAGAAAATAATGTTCCAGTTGTAGATTCATAACTCATCATAACTTCTGGCCAATGAACCATTGGTGCTGCGATAAAATGTAATTCATGTTTCCCTAAAGAAAGCGTATCACCTTCTTTAATGATAATTGCACGATCTTTAACATCTAAATGATAGAAATTTTCAATCATTTTAAACGCTTGTGCACTCGCAACAAGTTTCATTTCTGGGTATTTATGAAATAAATCAGGAATCATAGAACAGTGATCAGGTTCCATGTGTTGAACGACCATATAATCTAATTTTTTATCTTTTAAAACATAATTTAAGTTTTCTGAAAATTGTCTTGCGACAGAATCATCTATACCATCCATTAAACATGTTTTTTCATCGTCAATTAAATAGTTGTTATAAGACATGCCATTTGGAACAGGATAAACATTTTCAAATAATTCAATACGTCTATCATTTGCTCCTAAGTAGTAAATATCATCATTGATTCTTCGAACATTGTACATAAGAATTCCTCCAATTCTTTTTCAAAATGATAATTCACTTTTTTAGAAATGAAAATACAAAACACTATGAATTTTGTATAATGTAAAAAAGATTTGAAAGTTTTTTGCAAAGGAGGCGAAATGGCAAATATATTTGAATATTTAGAATGGAGAAATGATATTCCCTTTTCACAAGATCCATTCAATGAAGTAGATAATTTAGTATTGGCACAATTAGCGTATACAGACTTTGATAGTTGTATTCATGAATATGGTTTTACTTCTTTGAAAGAAGTTTATGAAAAGTATTATCAGATTCATACGAAAGAAGAAATTTTAGCGAGAACAAGCTTTATCGCAAAGGCTCCATTGTTGATGGATACAATGGTTGATTCAGTTCGATATGGTGGCATTCGTTTTAAGAAATATGTAAATATCATCAATGGAAATAAAAATGAACAAATGTCTGCGGTACAAATGTGGTTATCAGATGGAACGGTCTATGTAGCGTATCGTGGTACAGATGATACGTTTATTGGTTGGAAAGAAGACTTGTGTTTTTCGTATATGGAAGAAACAGAAGGACAGAGGCAATCTTTAAAATATTTGAATGATTGTTTTAAAACAACAAAATTAAAGTTAAGAGTTGGTGGACATTCCAAAGGTGGAAACTTTGCGGTATATGCGAGTGCTTTTTGTGATGAAAATGTACAGAATCAAATTATAGAAGTTTGGTCGAATGATGGACCTGGTTTTATGCATGAAGTAACAGAAAAAGAACAATATCAATTGATTCAACCTAAAATCAAAGCGATTGTTCCAGAATGCTCGGTCATAGGAATGTTGATGTATTCTCTTGGTGAAAAGAAAGTGATACTTTCTAGTGGAAAAGGAATGATGCAACATGACGCAAACACATGGCAGGTAAAAAGAAATCATTTTATCACAGTGGATGGTAGAAGTTCTCAAAGTATTCTTACGGATAAAACAATTCGTGGTTGGTTAAAAGATTTATCTTTAGAAGATCGAAAGATATTTGTGGATACGGTATTTGATGTTTTGGAAGCAAGTGGTGCGACATGTGTATCTGAATTTAACAAATCAATTATTACAAATGTGCCAAAGATATTAATGCGTTTGACAAAATTATCTAAGGAACAAGCAGATAATTTCAAGAAAGTTGTATTTCATTTCGCAAAGAGTTATGCAATGGAAAGCGTTGATTCATTAGAAGAAAATGTAACAAAATATATCAATCAAATTTGGGATAAGTCATAATCTGGTCTTATAAATATGTTTAAAACTGGTTATTCTAATATAGCCAAATGATAGTAACATAGTTACCGTACTAGGGGGATTTGATTATGAAAAGTACAAATACATTGAAATTGACGGTAACAGCGTTAATGACTGCATTATGTTATGTGGCATTTACATTTCTACAAATCAAGATACCTACACCTGTTGGATTTACTTCATTTCATTTAGGAAATACATTTTGTGTGTTGGCTGCTTTATTGCTTGGTGGTGTTCCTGGTGGACTTGCTGGGGCAATTGGAATGGGAATTGGTGATTTATTAGATCCAGTCTATATTACAGTCGCTCCAAAAACAATTATATTGAAGTTTGGAATTGGGGTAGTAACAGGATTGTTAGCACATAAAGTATTCCATGTTCAAAAAGAAGAAGGAAAGAGTCTTTACCAAAAAGTAGTATTATCTTGTACAGGTGGAATGATATTTAACTTGATTGGTGAAACGTTACTATCTTATTTATATTATTTGATCTTATTAGGAAATGCTGAAAAAGCAGCAAGTTATTTAGCTGCTGCGAAGTTTGTGACAACTGCAGTCAATGGAGTATTAGCAATCATTATTGCTTCAGCATTATACATTGCGATATATCCAAGATTAAAGAATAATGGAACATTAAAGAAATTAAAATCTGAAGAGTAGTTTCGAGAAAATCGAAACTATTTTTTGTTGTATAATTTTGGACAAGGAGTTACTTATGGGAGAAATTATACATACATTAGATTCCTTGTTGTGGGGATGGCCATTGATTCTATTATTGATTGGTACACATATTTTTATGACCATTCGAACAGGGTTTATACAAAAGGAAGTTTTTAACGCAATAAAATTATCTGTTTCAGATGATGAAGGAGATGATGGGGATATTTCACAATTTGGTGCTTTGACAACTGCACTTTCTTCAACGATTGGAACAGGAAATATAATTGGGGTAGGAACAGCGATTGCCTTAGGTGGACCTGGTGCTGTTTTATGGATGTGGATCACTGGTATTTTTGGAATGGCAACAAAGTATTCCGAAACATTGATTGCGTTGAAATATCGTGTGAAAAGTGAAAATGGAACAATGATTGGTGGTGCGATGTATGCATTAGATCGTGGCTTACATATGAAGTGGCTAGGTATTATCTTTGCGTTTCTTGCGTCAATTTGTGGACTTGGAATTGGATGTATGGTGCAATCCAATGGGGTGACTGAAAATCTTAATACGAATTTTGGAATACCAACGATTGTTGCGGCAATTGTTTTGACTTTGATTGTTGCGTTGGTTATTCTAGGTGGTATTCAAAGTATTTCTTCAGTGGCTGAAAAATTGGTTCCTTTTATGGCTGGTTTTTATGTTATTGGATGCATTTTGATTATTTGTATGAATATCGCGTATATTCCTGAAACCATCGTTACGATTGTTACTGCAGCTTTTCATCCAGAAGCTGTAACGGGAGGCTTCGTTGGTACGACGATATCTGTGTGCTGTAGATATGGCTTTGCGAGAGGTTTATTTTCAAATGAGTCAGGAATGGGAAGTGCTCCATTGATTGCTTCAGCTGCGAAAACAAAAAATCCAAAACGACAAGCATTGGTATCTATGACAGGTACATTTTGGGATACAGTTGTAATTTGTTTATTGACAGGAATTGTATTAGTTTCTTGTATTATTAAATATCCTAGTATTGATGCTTTGAGTGGAAATGGCGCTGCACTTACTTCGCAAGCTTTTGCGACAATTCCAGTAATTGGTATGCCATTATTAATTATGGGGTTGATTACATTTGCGTTTTCTACGATTCTTGGTTGGTATTATTATGGTGAAAGATGTTCTGTCTATTTGTTTGGAGAAAAAGCAATCATTGCTTATAAAGTACTATGGGTCGTTTGTGTATTCATTGGTGCCATAACTTCTATTGATGTGATTTGGGATTTTGCGGATTTGATGAATGGATTGATGGCTTTGCCTAATATTGTGGCGGTATTATTATTAAGTGGTGTCGTAGCGAAAGAAACAAAGAAATATAGTGGAATTCATATTGAAGATGAAGATAAAACACCTATTGAAGAATTGAAGAATGCAGACAAAGGTGTTATTGGATAGAATTAAAATTGTAAAAAAATATATAAATGTTAGATGATTCAGAAAGGTTAGTAATGACAAATCAATCTAACATTTTTTAAAATACAATTGTATATAGAAAGCCATATTGGCAGGAGGTATATTATGAATTTATTAAACGCAAAATTTTTAGGTTATGGTGTTTTATTAGGAACAGCAGGTGTAAAGATTTTAACAAGCGATGATGCTAAGAAAGTTTATACACATTGTACTGCTGCAGTGATGAGAGGTGTTGATGAAGTAGCTAAAGTTTATACTTCATTAAAAGAAAATTGTGGTGATATTAGCGCAGACGCAAAAGAAATCAATGATAAAAGAGCTGCTGAAAAAGAAGCAAAGTTGATTGCGGACGCAAAAGCAGTTTTAGAAGCACATTCAAAGGACGCAGAATAAGATGAAATGTCAGATCCTGCATGAGTCAAAAGGACGCATGCGTGTTAGCACGTTGCAATATCGAATGACATTAGAACAGGCTGATATCCTTGAGTATTATCTTAAAAATCAAAAAGGTATCAAAGATGTAAAAGTGTATGATCGTACAGGTGATGCATTGATTTATTTTGATACAAATAGAGAACAAGTTATTTCTTATCTTTCTAATTTTCAATATGAAGATAACAAAGATCTAGTGCCTGAAAGAACAGGAAGAGAGCTATCTAGAGAATTTGAAGATAAAGTGATTTATCATACACTCAAAAGAGCTGTAACGAGATGCTTTATTCCAGTGCCAATTCGAAGTGCAATTTCTCTTGCGAAGAGTTGGAAGTTTATTGTGCCTGGTGTGAAATCCATTCTGAACGGGAAAATAGAAGTTAGCGTATTGGACGCTACGACAATTATCGTTAGTATGTTGAGAGGTGATTTCGATACTGCTGGGGATTTGATGTTCTTATTAGGTTTATCTGAAATATTAGAAGAGTGGACACATAAAAAGAGTGTTGATGATCTTGCGAGAAGCATGTCATTGAATGTGGAAAAAGCATGGATGGTGACAAGTGATGGACAAGAGGTGCTAGTTTCAATTGAGGATTTAAAAAAAGGTGATCATTTTATTGCTCGTACAAGTAATATGATTCCTTTAGATGGAATTGTGATTAGTGGAAACGCGGAAGTGAATCAATCTTCTTTAACTGGAGAATCATTACCAGTTCGAAAGGAAAGTGGTAATCCTGTATTTGCGGGTACAGTTGTAGAAGATGGTGAATGTATTATTGAAGTAACATCTGAAAGTGGTGCAGGAAGATATGATCGTATTGTACATATGATTGAAGAATCTGAAAAGATGAAATCTGATTTTGAAAATCGTGCGACAAATCTAGCAGATAGACTTGTTCCATATTCTTTAGGTGGCACTGTATTGGCGTATGCACTAACAAGAAACGCAACGAAAGCATTATCGATTTTGATGGTTGATTTTTCGTGTGCTTTAAAACTATCTATTCCTATTGCAGTCTTATCAGCAATGCGACAAGCAAGTAATATGGGAATCGTGATAAAAGGTGGAAAATATATGGAAGCTGTATCAAAAGCAGATACGATTGTTTTTGATAAGACAGGTACACTAACGGTTTCTTCACCAAAGGTCAAAGATGTTATTTCATTTGGAAATCATGATCCAAAAGAAATGTTAAGATTGGCTGCTTGTTTAGAAGAACACTATCCTCATTCAATTGCGAATGCAGTTGTTAAGGCGGCGTTGGATTGTGATTTGATTCATGAAGAGCGTCATTCTAAAGTGGAATATGTTGTTGCGCATGGAATCGTTTCTTCCATTGATGGAAATAGAGTGTTAATTGGTTCGCATCATTTCTTATTTGAAGATGAACAATGTAAGATTCCTGATGGAGAAGAAGAAAAATATAACGCATTACCAGATGAATATTCTCATCTATATATGGCAATTGGCGATGAACTTGTAGCTGTTGTCTTGATCGAAGATCCAATTCGCGAAGAAAGTCGTACATTGATAGATGCATTACATGCTTCTGGAATGAATCATCTTGTAATGATGACTGGCGATTCAGAAAGAACTGCTAAAGCTGTTGCTGAGAAAGTTGGCGTTGATGCATACTATTCTGAAGTATTACCAGAAGATAAAGCAAACTTTATCATAAAAGAAAAAGATGCTGGTCATAAAGTTATCATGATTGGTGATGGTGTAAATGATGCGTTGGCTTTAAGTGAAGCAGATGCAGCAATTGCGATTTCGAATGGTGCAGAAATCACACGTGAAATTGCTGATATTACAATACCTGCAGATAACATCTATAAGATTTCAACATTGAGAAATTTGAGTGTGAAATTAGATGAAAGAATTGAGTCTAACTATAAGAAAATCATGACAATCAATTCTTGTTTGATAGCTTTAGGAGTATTAGGCATATTGCAGCCATCTTCAACAGCTTATTTGCATAATTTTTCAACTCTTGCGTTAAGTATCTACTCTATGAGTGATATTAAAGGCGTTCATTAATACAAAAAATACTTCTATGTCTATCAAACATAGAAGTATTTTTTATTGAATTAAATCTTTCCGTAGATTTTCAATTTCATCTAATGGCAATTTTGTAATATCAGAAATCAGTTCATTATCGAAGTTTTTTTCTATCATTGTTTTGGCAATAGCAATCTTTTCATTCTTTAACCCAGAAGCTTTACCTTCTAAGTAGCCTTCTTCTATGCCAGCTTTTTTCGCATCATTTAGATCTTCTTGAAATGACATAA
>CAVHRL010000031.1:0-20102 GCA_963638375.1 Lachnospiraceae bacterium | reverse complement strand
TGCTGCAGCGAGTCAATTAGAAGATATCACATTAGATAACATTCAAGAATATCTTTCATTCATGAAAATCAAAAAAGTTGCTTAGCAACTTTTTTTTCTCCTTTTTTGAGGATTTCAAAAAAAATCTGTGAATATGATAATTGAAGGAGAGAGAATGCAATGAAAGATAACGAAGTGAAATTCAAACAATTTGAAGAAGAATGCAGAAGATATCTGTATGAAAAGGAGGTGATAAAGGAATTAGAGAAACGTTTTGTTCAAGTGAATACAACAAACACTTATTTTACAAATGTTAGAAGAGAAGATCCATTGAAGAAATATCGTTTTCTAGAATCACATATACGACATGTAGATGATGTTTTTAATGGATTGGAAAGATGTTATGGATCTACGATAGCGCGTAAAATCAAAGATAAAATGATTGGAATGAAAGCAGACTCTGAAAAGAATGAAGAATCATATAAAAACATTATTCTACATGTATTGAATATGTATCAAACAGGAGTGCGTCTATGAAAAAGATATTTCATTTCATGATGCAGTTGTTACTATCAATCACAATGATTTTTACAAATCCTTATGTATTTACAGAAATACATGCGGATGGTTTAGATGTAAGAAGTGCAATTAGTCAAATCATAGGTTCACATGTGAATACAACATATCATTATTCTTATGATGGTGGAAAATATTTTGATCGAATCTTATCTAGTGATGATAGTGATGAATTGTATAGTATTGGATTAGATTGTACATCTGGTACTCTAGCAATCGTCTCTAAAGCGATTCGTAATGCGGGTGCGGATCCATATGAATATTTTGGTGAATGTAGAAATTATTTGAACAATGTATATCCATATGAATTATCAACACATTTTACAAATATGACAAAAGTTGCGGATAGTATAAGTGATTCTTCATCTTTATTACCAGGTGATATTATCGTTTATGGACAAATGGGTGAAAAAGGTCATATGAATGTTTATTGTGGAAACAATGAAACATTTGATTTTGGATCTAATGGAAATGGTGCAATTAGTAACTACAAAGGTTTTTCAAAATATGTGACGTTTAAAAATGCTGCTACTTCCACAACAGGTTCCTATGGGATATCAGCAGTATATCGTTTGAATATGAATCAAACGATACAATACTCCATTATTAAAAAATCTAGTGACTCACAAATATCTGATACTTCACAATATTCTTTAGCGACAGCGACATTTGGGGTATATACAGATAGTTCTTGTACAGAAGAAAGTAGAATTGATACATTGACAACAGATTCCACTGGACAAGCAAGTGGCAGTGCAGTAGTGAGTAGAGATGTTCAAACAATTTATGTAAAAGAATTATCAGCTCCAATCAACTTTATGATTTCTGATACGTCAATTCATACAATTATCTTACAAAATGGAAGTGGATCAACTGAATTTATAGATACCCCTTTATATGCATCCCAAACAATTGAAATCTATAAGATCGATAAAGAAGGTAAAAAAGATGCAGCACCTATGGATGAAACAGAATTCACAATTGATTATTACGATACATTAGGTTCCATTGATGATTTATCACCATATGCTTCATGGACAATCAAAACAATTGGAGAATCAACTGATTCAGGCACAAATTATGTTGCACGTATGGATGATACACATTTAGTTTCTGGTGAATACATTAGAAATCATGATAATCAACCTGTTCTACCAATTGGAACGATTGTTATCAAAGAAACAAAAGCAGCGAGTGATTACACGATTGAAGGTGGTTTCTTAGAAAATGGTGTACGAGTAAGTTCTACTGAAAGTATGATGATTCAAGTTGTGAATGAAAATAGTTCCGTTATCATGAAAGCTGGAAATCAAATATCAAATGGTTCTTATCAAAAAGAAGAAACTGTAATTCGTGGAAGCTATGAGATACAAAAGAAAGATATAGAACTAATGAATGATGTGACAGGTGGAGTACGTTCACAAGGAGATGCTTCATTCGCTAATGCTGAATTTGATTTATATTATTTAGGAGATGGTTCTAATCAAAACGTATCTATGATGATTGATCATGATGGAGATGGGTTAGGAGATGGTAGTGAATATTTACCGAGTGAAACAAGTCCAATCGATCATATTGTGTTAGATGCATCTGGTCATTACACTACACCTAATGGAACGTATCTTGCGTATGGAAATTATCGGTTGGTGGAAACAAAATCACCAGTTGGATATTCTCATTTAGATACACAAACCAAATCACCAGTCACGATTTCATTTACAATTCAAAACAATCAAGAACATTTATCACTAGAAGCATATGATAAAGTGTATGAAGGTGATATTCAAATCTTAAAAACACAAAATACTACAAATACATCTGCCTTTACAAAACCTGAACAAGGAGCAGTATTCGCAATTGTATTAAAGAAATATGTGTTGGCAGAAGCTAATGGTAGGGAAGTGACACGAGATATTGTTATAGATGCATATCATAAGGCTGAAAGTTGGCATGGTCATGATGAAAGTCAACATGAAGTAAATGCCTATACACAAATGGAATATGATTTGATTACAACAGATATCAATGGAAGTGCTAAATCTAAGAAATTA
Organism: Lachnospiraceae bacterium; assembly: GCA_963638375.1. Lineage (GTDB taxonomy): Bacteria > Bacillota_I > Bacilli_A > Erysipelotrichales > Erysipelotrichaceae > Bulleidia. Next base: position 17,496 of record CAVHRL010000031.1, on the reverse strand, counting down.
GCGTATGGTGATTATTATTTAGCACAAGTTTCTTCTGCTTCAGAATTAAAAACAATTGAAGATATTCAAGAGTTTTCTATTTATGAGGAACATCAAGATACAATTGTATTTCACGCAACAAATGATTCAAAAGGATATTTGTTAAAGATATTTAAGAAGGACGCAAATACAAAAAAAAGAGTTACTTATACTTCTTCAGCATTTAGGATTCACATGTTGAAAGATATGGAAGGAAATGATGTATCAAATAAGACAACAAAAAACACTTCTATTTCTTCTAGACTTGTCAATGGATATGTTGTGCAAACATTAGGTGAAAACACAAATCAAACAAACTATGATGTGTTTATGATTGCTTCTTTAACACAAGCGATATCAAATGATGCATTAGAAGAAGGGGTATTCTATGGTGTTTCAAATAGTAAAGAAAATAACGTTGATAGCTGTACATGTTTACCAGTTGAATTAATGCCTGGTGAATATCAATTGGAAGAAGTCGTAACAAGTGATGGATTTATGACGTCTTCGCCATTACAGTTTAAGATTCATGAAGATTCCATTACTCGTGTCAATGAGAATAAACAAAATATCATAGAAATAGAATTTGAAAATAAGCGTCTAACAGGTGATGTTTCTTTCACAAAAGAAATCGTTCATTATCAAGATGCAGATGAATCATTGATACAAGATGATCTAACACAATTTGGTTTTACGCTATATGCGAAAAATGATATTTATTCTCCAGATGATGGAACGATATTAGTGAAAAAAGATGAAGTCGCTGTGAGATTGACAGATAACATCAATCAACCTTATGAACAACTGAAAGAAGTACATCCTGATGAAGAAGGTAATTTCTCATTTTCATCACTTCCTTTAGGAGAATATTATTTGAAAGAAACGACGGTACCAAAAGGTTTTATTAAAAATAATGAAGAGTGGGATGTCGTCATAAAACAATCTAAATATGATCATTACATCAAAGAACAAACAAGTTTGCCACTTGGAATGGGTGAAGTAGAAGATGGACCAGTTAGTGAAAGTGATATTTCAATCACAATCAATGAACAAGATACAAAGCATTATCAAATACAAAATGAACCAACAAAGACAGAGCTTTCAAAAAAATCAATTACAGGTAGTGATGAATTAGAAGGTGCAACGTTGCATTTAACTGGTAATGGAATTGACATGACGTGGGTTTCAACAGATAAACCATATCGTATTGAAGGTTTGCCTCAAGGGGAATATACATTGTCAGAAACAAGTTCACCGAATGGTTATTACTATCATGAAGATATTACATTTACAGTTGATGATAAAAATGAAGTTAAGAAGGTGGAAATGAAAGATCAACCAATTCAGTATCAAATCAAGAAAGTGGATGAAGAAGGAAATCCAGTGAGTGGTGTAAAACTGAAATTATTTGATCGAACAGATCATTGTGAAATTGCATTAGAAAATGATGGTATTACGACAATAGAGCCATTTATTTTAAATCAAGTATTGATTGCGGAACATGAATATGAATTGATTGAAGAAGAAATCGTAGATGGTGTATTCCAAGCAACTTCATTAACATTTGTTGTTCCAAAAGTATGTAAAGAGGAGTGTATAACGATAACAATGGTAGATCAAAGAGTAGGAATCGTTGTGAATAAAGTAGATGAAAATGGTGATTCTGTCGTTGGGGCGAAGATGCAAATATTAAAAGCTACTCAAACAGAAGAAGGAAATATTGTAGTAAATAATGATGAATCAATTGTTTATGAATTTACAACGAGCGATACGTATGAAGATATCTCAGAATATGTTAAAGGTAGCGATGAGAATACAACATATTGGTATGTTTTAAGAGAAATTGAAGCTCCATTTGGATATGAAATGATGGAGGATATGGCTTTTGCGGTTACCGGTACAAAACAAAATTATCAAACGTTACAAGCAGTTGATGTAAAAAAAGATTATGATCTACAAATCATAAAGAAAGATGAGTCAGATCAACAATTGTTGAAAGATGCTGAATTTACACTTTATCATCAAGATGGAACGATTGTTAAAGATATTTATGGGAATGAATGTATTTCTAAGACGGATGATAAAGGCGTTGTTTTATTTCAAGTTGTATACAATGAAGGTGATTATGTAAAAGAAACAAAAGCACCAGAAGGGTATCATTTAAATGAACAAAAATTTATTGTTTCGTTCAATGAAGGTTTTGATTTTATAGAACCGATTGTCATAGAAGTGAAAGATAAAAAGATTGAAACTGTTATTACGAAAGATGCTTTCCATTTATGGGAGTATGGTGCAGTTATGGCAGTTTCATTGATTGGTTGTATTTATTTCATGAAACAAAGAATGATGCATTAAAAGAAAAGGAAGATTTTATAAATCTTCCTTTTAAAAAACTTTTGTAACTAAATAAATAATAACGATAATAACTATGATTCCTACAAGCCATAGAATAGAATTGTTTTTCTTTTCTTCTTGTGTTACTACCATATCATTTTCATATAATTGTAATGTTGTTGAAATTCTTTTTAACCATGTTTTAGCCATTGTTTCAGATATATTTACGTTTTCTCCATGAGAAGCATTATTACAATTGATACGAATATCATGGAATAGACTAGATTGCGAATGTGTAATATAAGAACAACTATTTAAGAATGAAATACGGTTGTAAAGTGTATCAGATTGAATCTTTTGAATAGAAATATATTTTTCATATTTTTTTTCTGCATCATAATAAAGAATTAAAGATTTAGTGAATTGATCAACACAAATACGCATATTGGTCGCAAATGAAGTTTCATCAAAAGAAAAATGAATATTTTTATTAGCTTTCTCATAATGTTCTAGTGCTTTATGATAATGTTCAACAGTTTCTTTTGAAACAGTCATAGGCTTTTGTGCACGAATATCATATTCGTACTGTATACCTCTTGTTTTACCATAGATAGATTCAGTAATGAATTTTGTTTTTTTATCTGTATAACAGAAGTGAGAAAAAGAAAAGTTTTGAAGTTGTGATTGTGTAATAAAGTTTTTACTATCAGGATCTATCGCACCAATAAATGTAATCGTATCATTTGGATGTACACCCATCTTTTCATAATATATTTTTGTATATCCTACAAATACAGAATGATGTTTGTCATCTTGAAAAACAGCATATGAAATATGTGCTTGTGGATCACCAGATTTAGTATGACCACGAAATTGAATGTCCATTATAATTTTCCTTTCATTTATGTATCAAGTATATCACGTAGTTTCGCCATATTTTTGCGTTTTTGAGAAAGAAATCATTAAAATTCTCACATTTTTATCACATAAAATATTTATAGATTCATCAAAAATATTTCTATTTCTTTTATGTAAACGCTTTCCTAAAATATTTATATCAAGTGAGGAACAGAAAACACTCACACAGTAATAGGAGGGAATAATTTTCCATGAACAAGTTTTCAAAAGTTTTACTTGCTAGCACAATGTCACTTGGACTAGTTGCATGTTCTAGCAGCACATCCACTTCTACAGCAAGTGGATCATCCACATCTTCAGGTGGAGCTTATGCTGACAAAAAAGTCGGTGTAGCAATTTATCAGTTTAATGATAACTTTATGACATTATTCAGAAATGAACTTGAAGATTATCTCGTAAGCAAAGGCTTCTCAAAAGACAACATCACAATTACAGATGGTGCTAATGACCAAGCAACACAAACAGCACAGATTGATAATTTCATTACACAAGGTGTTGATGTAATGATCGTTAACCCAGTTAACTCATCTTCTGCTCCAACAATCACAGATAAGGTTTCAGCTGCTGATATTCCATTAGTTTATATCAACCGTGAACCTGATGAACAAGAAGAACAAAGATGGGAAGATGAAGATCTTAAGGTTACTTATGTAGGTGCTGATGCTAGACAATCAGGTACATACCAAGGTGAATTGATTCTTGAAACAGATACAAAGGGCGATATCAATGGTGATGGTGTAGTTTCTTATATCATGATTGAAGGTGACCCAGAAAACGTTGATGCTCAATATAGAACAGAATATTCTGTTAAGGCATTAGAAGATGCTGGTATGAAAGTTAAGTTACTTGATGATGAAGTAGCTAACTGGGACCAAGCTCAAGCTCAAGAAAAGGTTCAAAACGCTATTTCTAAATATCCAGATGCTGAAGTAGTATTCTGTAACAACGACGCTATGGCATTAGGTGCTCTTGAAGCATTAACAGCTGCTGGTAAGACAGTTGGTAAAGATATTTATCTAGTTGGTGTAGATGCTTTAGCTGATGCATTAGACAAAGTAGAAGCTGGCGAAATGACAGGTACAGTATTAAATGACCATATTTCTCAATCTCATGGTGCTGCTGATGCTGCTATCGATTACATTGATGGTAAGACAGTTGAACATAAGTATGTTAAGGACTATGTAAAGGTTACTACTGACAATATCGCTGACATTAAGAAAGATCTTGGATTAGACTAATTTCTTAAAGTAAACAACTGAGTACGGGTGCGTATCGTACCCGTACTCTTCAATTTTAAAAAAGTATTAGATTTAAATCACAAATGTGATGAAGTATTACGGAGGATAAAATGGCGGAATACAAACTTGAACTCAAGGGTGTATCCAAGTCGTTCCCTGGCGTTAAGGCACTTGATAACGTGCAGCTGTCTCTACGACCTGGATCAGTACTCGCATTAATGGGTGAAAATGGTGCAGGTAAATCAACATTGATGAAATGTTTATTTGGAATTTATCATATGGATTCTGGTGAAATTTATATCGATGGTGAGAAAGTAGAAATTAAAGATCCTGATGATGCAATGGATAAAGGTATTGCGATGGTGCATCAGGAATTACAGCCTGTCCCTGCAAGGTCTATAGCCGAGAATATGTATCTTGGAAGATTCCCGGTACACAAATATGGACCACTTCAAATCATTGATCATAAGACAATGAATGAAGAAACAGAAAAATGGTTAAAACAATTAGGATTAGATTTTGATCCAACATCCTTGCTTGGAACATTATCGATTGGACAGATGCAATGCGTTGAAATTGCTAAAGCGGTATCGCATAACGCAAAAGTAATTATTTTTGATGAACCGACATCTTCTCTTTCTGATAAAGAAGTTGAATTCTTATTTAAGATTATGAATCAATTAAGAGACCAAGGTGTTGCGATGATTTATATCTCTCATAAAATGGATGAAATCAAACGTATTGCGGATGATGTTCAGATTATGCGTGATGGACAATACATTGGTACATGGCCTGCAAATGAACTATCTATCGATGAAATTATCGCAAAGATGGTTGGCCGTGAAATGACACAGATTTATCCAGAGCATTCTCATGAAATCAAAGATGTAATTCTTGAATGTGATGATATTTGTTCTATTCATGAAAAGAGTTTCCAACATGTATCTTTCAATGTTAGAAAAGGTGAAATTGTTGGATTTGGTGGACTAGTAGGTGCACAACGTACAGAACTGATGGAAGGTTTGTTCGGTATACGTAACTTATCTTCAGGAACTGTAAAAATTAATGGAAAAGAAGTGAATATCAAAAAACCAAAAGATGCTATGAAAGCTGGCATGGGAATGATTACGGAAGATAGACGTGGTAGGGGTATTGTTGGATGTCTGTCCATCAAAGATAACGTTGGTATCACAATTTATAATAAATATCTCAAAGCTGGATTTGTATTAGATCATCCCGCAATCAATAAAGTTGTAGATGATTCAATTCAACAATTGAGTATTAAAACTCCTAGCATGCAAACATTAATCAGTACTTTATCTGGTGGTAACCAACAAAAAGTAATTGTTGCTAGATGGTTGGCAAATGATCCTGATATTCTCATTATGGATGAACCAACAAGAGGTATTGATATTGGAGCAAAGCATGAAATTTATGAAATCATGGAAAATCTTGCACAACAAGGAAAAGCAATTATCATGATTTCCTCTGAAATGCCTGAATTAATTGGTATGTCAGATAGAATTTATGTCATGAGTGAAGGTAAATTGACAGGTGAAATTACAGACCGCGCTGAAATGACACAAGAAAAGATAATGAGTTATGCTGCTCAATATTAAAAGGAGTATAGAAAATGAAAAAGGATTTTAATTTAAAGGACTTTTTGATTAATAATGGCGTCATTGTCGTTATGATTATTCTTGTCCTATACACAGGTTTTACAAGTAGTAATTTCTTTACTGTAAAAAACTTCCTTAATATCGCTTCTAATATGTCTTATAGACTTGTTATTGCGTTAGGTATTGCGGGTTGTGTTATTACAGGTGGTTGTGATCTATCTGGTGGTCGTATGATAGGTTTCGCTGCATGTATTTCAGGAACATTGCTACAAAATATTGATTATTCTCAAAAATTCTTCCCAGGTATGGAACCATTAAATCCATTCCTTGTTATCTTGATCGTTATGGTGATTTGTGGAATCTTTGGAGCAATTACAGGTTCGTTCGTTGCTTATCTACATGTTCCACCATTCATCGCAACATTAGGTATGATGGATATTATCTATGGATTAGGTTTGATTTATACAGGTGCTACACCTTTAGGTGGATTTACTAGAGCTTATACAACGTTCTCGACGGGTAAGTTCTTAGGCATATCTTACTTGATTTGGATTGCATTAATTGTTATGGCAATTACATGGTTCATTTTCAATATGACACGTCATGGAAAATATATGTACGCAATTGGTGGTAATTCACAAGCAGCTGAAGTTGCCGGTGTTCCAGTTCAAAAGACATTAGTAATTATTTACGCTAAAGCTTCCGCATATTTTGCTCTTGCTGGATTTATGTTAGGTGCTAAAGCTGGTGGATCTTCTGTAAATACAGGTCTATCTTACGAAATGGAAGGTATTGCAGCCTGTGCACTTGGTGGCGTATCTGTTACTGGTGGACGTGGTAAAGTTTCTTCTGCATTGATTGGTGTTGCGGTACTTGAATTATTAAAGGCTGCATTACAGTACTTAGGTGTAGATCAAAACGCACAATATATCGCAATTGGTATCGTTATCTTGGTTGCTATTACACTTGATATTCGTAAGTACGTACAAAAGAAATAATTATCAAAAAAGAAATGTATCACAAAGCGTTCTTTGGAACGCTTTGTTTATTTCTATTAGAAGTGAGATAATAGATACAACAGAAAGGTTTTTGTTTTATGAGCTTTACAGAATTTATTAATGAATCATGGGTAACATTATTATTGACAGTTTTACCTTTATATTACGCTTTTCAGCTACTGAAAAATAATAAATTAGAAATGATTAGACCAAAAGGTAGCAAAGCAATCGAAAAGAAAAAAAGAAAACCATATTGCCATGATGCTGGCATGATCATGTTAGTGACTGGTATTTGTATGGGGTTTATTACTGTTATTCGATTATTTTCTCCTGTTGCTAGCTTAATTGGAACAATCATTGTTTTTAGTGGTTTTATTTTTACCTGGAAAAGGACCTATGATGCATATGAGAGATAAATATAAAGTTGTATTAGTAGATGATGAAATCGATGTTGCTGAAAGAATATCGCATAAGCTTAATTGGAATGAGTTGGGATTTGAAGTGCCTGTTATTTGTAACAATGCTTTAGAAGCTTTAGAAATTTGTGAAAAACTCAAGCCTGAAGTTGTTATGACAGATATTACGATGCCATATATGAATGGCTTAGAATTAGCACATAAACTAAAAGAAGAATATCCTAATATTCGTATTATTATTTTTTCGGGATATGATGAATTTGAGTATGCACAAGAAGCAGTTCATATTCAAGCAGAAGAATATATTTTAAAACCAATTGATTCTGAAAAATTGATGCATATCTTTGAAAGGACAAAAGCATCATTAGATAAAGAATATGATGAGAAACAAAATATACATAAACTAGAATCTTACTATAATGATTCTTTGCCAATTCTACAAGAATCATTTTATTCTTCATTAATGGAAGGAAAAGTTCCATTAGAGAAATTAGAGCATTATAAAAATAATTATTCTATTGAATTGAATGGACCATATTATTGTGCTGTAATTATTCATGTTTCTACACATACTTTAAATAAACAAATCAATCCATTATATGTTTCTGTTTCTGTTCGAAAATTAGTTGAAGAAAAGTTATGTGATCAATGGAATGGGAAAGTATTTACGTATCAAGGAAATACTGTCATGATTGCACAATTAGATGCTGAAGAATGTGAAATAACAAAATTGACTGATGAATGTGATAAGTTTGCACGCTTAGCGAAAAGTGTCGCAGACGCAACAGTGACGATTGGAATTGGAAGGGTATGTTCACATTTGATTGATATTTCAGATAGTTATACAGGTGCTAGAATGGCGATTAGTTATCGTGCAATTTATGGCACAACAAAGGCAATCAATATTTCAGAAATCGATCCTGAACAAAGTAAGCAAGTCGTATCTGTTAGTAATGAAGCTTTAGATGATGTTTTTAAAAAGATTCGTATGAATAATCAAGAAGGTCTTTCTGAATCAATTCATGATTATTTATCAATGAGTACAACAAAAATCACCAAGGTTCCAGAATTTCGTTTTTTTGTGATGCAATTAGCGAGCAAGTTATATGGATTTGCGGTAGTTAACAAATTAGATCAGAATGAAATCTTTAATAGCTATCATGATATTATCATGCAAGTGGAAAAGTTAGAATTAAAAGATTTGTATGAGTGGATGAGTGATATTTGTTTTAAGATGCAACAAATGATCAGTGTAAAAAGATCTAATACAACGAAGAATTTCATTATTAAAGCAGTTGATTATGTTAGTGAAAATTATACAAATCCAGATTTGACAGTAGAAAGCATTTGTTCTTATTTAAATGTATCCTATGCATATTTTTCAACTGTTTTTAAAAAGGAAGTGGGTAAATCTTTTACTAGTTATTTAACGGATCTTAGATTGAAAAGAGCGGTTGAATTATTGTTGGAAAAAGACGAAAAGACTTATGTGATTGCACATGATGTTGGTTATTCTGATCCGAATTATTTTTCCTATGTTTTTAAGAAAGCATATGGAGTATCTCCAAATAAATATCGTTTGAAAGTGCAAGGCAATTCATGAATAAAAAGATCCAACATTTAAAAGATAAGTTGATTGAAAAATGGAACTTTAAATCAATTAGTATCCAAGCATTGATGCTGATTAGTTTTACTGTAGTTTCTGCAGTGATTGTCTTTATGTTGGGAATCATTTTATATCAGTTTTTCTCATATCAAAATAAAACAACGATTTCTGAAACAACAAACCAAGTTGTTAAACAAACAACAACAAATCTAGAAGACTATCTTCAACAAATGAGACAATTATCAGATGCATTATATTTCAATACAATTAAAGAAATAGATATTTCTAAAGATAATTGTGAAAAAGAAATGAACATGTTGTATGAATCAAATAAAGATAAACTTGTTTCTTTAGCGTTGTTTTCAGAAGATGGTGAATTGATAGCTGCTTCACCAAATGCGGCTATTAAAGATGATATAGATGTCAAACAACAGGAGTGGTTTTACAACGCAAGAAATGAAGTAGAAAATTTACATTTCTCTTTGCCACATGTTCAAAATTTATTTGAAGAATCTTCTATTCGTTATAAATGGGTCATTTCATTAAGTAGATCTGTTAATTTGAATGATTCTGGTGAAATTAGTGAAGGTGTTTTGTTGGTTGATATGAATTATTCATCAGTAGAACAAATTTTAGATTCTGTGAATTCTAATAATTCTAATTTTTATTTATATTTAATTGATAGTGCCGGTAGTATTATTTATCATCCAAATCAAAGATTAATCAATTCTGGTGACTTTAAAGAAAATAATATGAGGGCTGCTTTATATAAAGATGGAATTCATGAAGAAGATTTTGATAGTACAAATAGAGTCGTAATCACAGATACAGTAGGGTATACAGGTTGGAAACTTGTTTCTGTTTCAACCAAAGCCTCTAATCTATATGCGGAAAGAATTCGTTATATTTTTATATTATTAGTTGCTGCTACTTTTATGTTATTGATGATCATTAACAGATATATTTCTAGATTTGTTTCAAAACCAATTTATGTTTTAGATGAATCTATTTCAGGTCTTTCTAAAGGAAATAATAAAGGTATTGATATTCTTCCAGTAGCGACAAGTGAAGTAAAGCATTTGGGAGAAACAATACAAATCTATAAAGAAAGTAATGAGAGACTTGTTCATGACATTGTAAAAGAACAAGAGGAAAAGAGAAAGAGTGAATTAGATGCATTACAAGCACAAATCAATCCACATTTCTTATATAACACATTAGATTCGATTGTTTGGATGATAGAAGAAGGTGGGAAACAAAAAGATGCAGTTTTTATGATTACTGAATTAGCTTCTTTATTTCGTTTATCATTGTCAAAAGGAAATACAATCATTCCAATTGTAGATGAAATCAAACATGCAATGAATTACATGAATATTCAAGCTGTTCGATTTAAGAATCGTTTTACAGTTTCATTTGATATTAAAGAAGAAATCAACCAATATTGCACGGTCAAGCTCATCGTACAACCAATCTTAGAAAATGCTATTTACTATGGTGTGAAAAATATGGATGAAGATGGTCATATCATAGTGAAAGGTTGGAAAGAAAATGAAGATATTTATATTACGATTGAAGACAATGGATTTGGGATTCCTGAAGATTATTTAAATGTGATTTTATTGGATACAGACCATAAAAAAGCACATGGATCAGGAGTTGGTTTAATCAATGTGCATAAGCGTATACAACTTCGATTTGGGGATGATTATGGAATTAAGATTGAATCAGAGTTAGATGTTGGAACAAAAGTAACAATTCATATTCCTGCAGTCATATATAATGAACAAAACCAAAAAGATTTAGAATCTGGAGAATGGTTAAATAGAAAGAGGGATCTATGAAAAAAAATAAAGTATTTATTTCAATGATGATCGTTCTTTCTTTGACTATCACGGTCATGGCAGTATTATTGAATTCACCAACAGCGCAAAAAAAATATGAGATATCCATTATTGTTCCGAATTCTAGTGATGATATGTGGAAAAGATTTGAGTCTGGTATTCGTCAAGCAACAAATAATGATAATGTGAATGTTAATTTTGTGAATACAACTGATATGGAAACATTAGCGGATCAAGTGAATTTAATCGATGAAGAAATTAGAAATGGTGCAGATGGTGTTATTGTACAGTTTATTTCTTCGAAAAATACAGAAAAAATTGTGCAAGATATTGCTTCAAGGTGTAAATTGGAATTGTTACTAACAGATGTAGCGAAATATGATATTAATTCTAATGATATAGACTATATTCATTTAGATGATACTTTGTTATCTACTACAGTTACTTCTCAATTATTTGATGTTGAAGGAAGAGATTTACGTTTTAAGAGAGTTGGAATCGTTGCAAGTAATGTGGATCAATCAAATATTAAAACACGAATTGATAATGTATCGAATATATTAACTAAAGCAGGAGCATCCATATCTTGGACCATATCAAGTACTACAACAGATTTAAAAGAACAATTTCGCTTTGTAGATAAACCAAATATGATTGTTGCGCTAGACAGTGTTGCGTTAGATGCATCTGTGGATTACGCAAAAGAAAATAATTTACATTTATATGGAATAGGTTGTTCTGATTATAATATTGCGGCATTAGATGTAGGTGATATACAAGCAATGGTTGTACCTGATACGATGATGCTTGGATATTATTCTGTACATACAATATATCAAAAATTAAAAACAGAAAAAGAAAAAACAGATAAAGTAATTAATTTTTATACAGTGAATAGAAATAACATGTTTAGTGATAGAAATGAACAAATTCTTTTCCCGATTGGAGATTGAAATGAAAAAAAAGCTAACGATTTTTTTAGCGATAACATTGATGTTTGTGGGGTGTACACGAGAAAATCATTCCTATAAAGAAAAAATAAAAATAGGAATATCATATTATGACTCTTATGATGCTTTTGTTATGGGATTATCAAAAAGAATTGAAACTCAACTAAACACATATGAAAATGTTGTTGTAAAAAGCTATGATGCAGAACAATCACAATTCACACAGAATCGACAAGTCAAGGATATGATTGATGAAGGATATGATGTGATATGTGTTAATTTAGTAGATCGTACTGCACCAAAAAAAATCATTACTATGGCAGAAGATAATGATGTCCCTATTATTTTCTTTAATCGAGAATTGGTAGCGAATGATTTGGAAAGTTGGACAAAATTGTATTATGTTGGAGCGAATGCAAGTGAATCTGGTCAAAAGGAAGCTGAACTTGTATTTGATTATATTCAAGAACATCCTGAAGTTGATCATGATCAAGATGGAAAGATTCAATATGTAATGTTAGAAGGAGAGTCTGGACATCAAGATACCGTTGTCCGTACAGATGTTTCGGTACAGGCTTTGACTGATAAAGGTGTTCAATTAGATAAATTGGATTTTGCGATTGCGAATTGGAATAGAAGTCAAGCGTATACAAAAACAAAACAATTATTAACAAAATATAATGATCAAATTGAACTTATTTTATCTAACAATGATGAGATGGCTTTGGGTGCTATAGAAGCTTTAAAAGAAAGTGAGATTGCACAAGAAAATTGGCCAATGATAGTTGGCATTGATGGAACATTAGATGGATTACAAGCTGTTAAAGATGGCTATTTGATTGGAACTGTTTTTAATGATCAAGTTTCTCAAGCACAATCAATTGCTGATTTATCTTATGCTTTAGCGAGTAATCAATCTTTAGAACCTTTGAATTTAAAGAATGGAAGATATATTCGTCATCCATATATTACAGTTACTAAAGATAATGTTGATGATTATTTGAAACTGTTACAATAATCATTCCAATATTCTTCACCATTTTCTAACATTTCTATGTATGTTTTAACCATGATATCATGAAGCTCTTTGCATGATTCTTCTAAATTAAATTGTGCAGGGAGTTTTTTTGTGATGCATTCAATATCATTTGCGATACGCATCGCAACATTCTTATCACTCACATGACCAATTCCTACCGCAATCTGTTTATATGAGTGTGATCCAATACAAGAAAGGATCCATTCTCTAGAAAATGCTTGCCATTCTTCATGTAAAATGGGATTTCTTTCATAGTTTAAGATGCATAAATCAGTAAGATTATTTTGTAATTCTTTTTGTATTCTTTTACGATTAAAAAAATATATTTTTTCAGTTGTAAGTGTTTTACAATTGATCCAACCTAACATAAATAAATCAGAGTAATGAGAATTCTCTTTTTTATAACGTTTATGAAATAAATCTAATCGTATTTGATCATCTGTTTCAGAATTCTTTTTTAAGATAGTTTTTAAAGCTTCTTCTCTTTGATGAATGTCTTTTATTTCATAATAGTGTTTTGGCCAATCTTCAAAATAATCTGTAGGTATTTCTTTTTTTAATGTCATGTATTTATTATAACAAAAAAGAACATCATGTGATGTTCTCTATTATTCGTAATCGCTTGCTGATAATCCAGCTGATTCAAGAGCAGCTTTTGCAGCTTCAACAATTGCATCAGAAGTAACTGTAGCACCTGAAGTTGCATCAACAGAAATCTTACCTGTTTCCTTGATTTGAGCTGTTACTTCTTCGATTGCAACGTCGCCTTTACCTGGAGTTTCGTCTTTTCCTTCAGCTGTACAATCTGTAATCTTTCCATCTTTAAGTGTTAATGTGACAGTGACATCACCATTCATTCCTTTAGCTGTTCCTGTAGTTTCTCCACTATATGCTGATGTAGAAGAAGATGAAGAACAAGCTGTTAATGTTGCTGCCATAGTGATTGCAGCTAAAGTATTCATTAATTTTTTCATTGTATTCCTCCCAAATATAGAAGAATTATATCTTATATTTTTTAGAAAATATAGAGAGAAACAAAAAATATATGATTGCTTTTCTGAATGTAGTGTTGTAAACTAAATAGGCGTCAAAAATGAAACTGCAGGATTACCCAAGCGGTTGAAGGGGCGGGCTTGGAAAGCTCGTAGATCGGGAAACCGGTGCCAGGGTTCAAATCCCTGATCCTGCGCTTAACCTAAAAATGTCTAGAAATAGGCATTTTTTTAATTTTGTTATAAAATACTGTTATGAAGAAAATTAATTTTTCTAAATTTACAAAATTTCAAAGGTTTTGGATCATTATCTTGTTTTTGATTTTAATTGTTTCTGTATGCTTAACAGTATTTCAATTGTTTTCTATATTGTTCAATCATTAAATCATACATGTGTTACAATTATCCGGGATTAGTTATGTTTCATATCAGTGATTATAAAAAGTATTGTAGATGTCCATATATATTTCTAAAAGATATGCAGGATGATAAAAATGATTATCATCCATTTGTACGTTTAGATGAAAAGATAACAGATCTTGCGATTAAAAAATTACATATTCAAGATTATTTCTTAGGTGCTGTTGGAGATGATAAAAAGAAAGCACTACATGCATTAAATGAATATGAATGGCTTGTAAAAGCTAGATTTGAATCTGGTAACCTAAGAATTAAAGTTCCATTTTTACATCGCACAAAACATGGGCATGATTTGTATTTCTTATTTGCGGGGATATATCCACACGCTAATGATATGGCATTCTACAACAATACCGTTTGGGTATTAGAAAAGAATGGAATCTCATTAGATAACATTTATATGATTCACTTAAATGCGAATTATATTCGTGGTGAAGAGCTAGACACAGAACAATTATTTGTGATAACTGATTGTTTTTACAATAATAACAATCATCCAACACAATCAATCAAAGAAACAATTTATAATACAATAAAAGATCCAACATCAATTCTTCAAGAAATGGAAAATATCGATGCGAATCAATTATCAAAACCTGTAAGAACAAATAAATGCACAGGTAAAAGCAAATGCAAATATTATGAACAATGTTTTCCTGATGAAGAAATTATGGACGATAATTCTATTTTGACTCTGATTGCTTCTAGTGAAAAATATCATATGAAAAATGATTGTATTGATTATTTGAGAGATGCAGATATAGATAGAATAGAAGGTAGTCGTCAACAATATGCACAAATAATGGCGGATAGAGGAAATGGTATTTATGTAGATAATCTAGCGTTACGTACATGGCTTTCTCATATACGATTTCCAATCGCATTTCTTGATTTTGAATGGGAACGATTTGCGATACCACCATATATAGGCATGAAACCATACGATGTGTTGCCATTTGAATATGCTTTAATCATTATGGAAAAAGATGGATCGATTAAGAAAAAAGTGTATTTAAATATTCATGATGATCGTAGAGATCTTGCGGAAAATCTAGTGAAAGATATTCCTTCTATTGGTAGTGTTATTGCGTATAATGCAGATGGTGCAGAAAAAGTACGAATACAAGAACTATCGGGAATGTATCCAGATCTTTCTGAACAATTGTTATTAATCAATGAAAGGATGGAAGATCTACAATTACCATTTCTAACAGGTACTGTTTATGATGTTAGAATGAAGGGTCGTTGGTCTTTGAAATCTATTATGAGTATGATGGATGATCCTGGATATCACGATTTAGATATTCGTCAAGGAATGGAAGCGGTATTCCAATGGAGACATCTTGACTATAATGATGATACAGATTTAGAAGAAAAGAAGAAAATCATTGAAGATTTAAAGAAATATTGTGGAATGGATTCTTATGCAATGGTAGTTGTTTTCAAATGGTTACAAAAATTAGTGGAATGTGAATAGAAATATTCACATTTTATTCACAACATTTGTTATATAACTGTTATAATAATTATAGAAAAAGGAATATAGAGGAAATAATAAAAAACATAAAACTTTCAAAGGCCTAATGGTTGATTCTATATACAATTTTAGACAGGAGGAATTATTTATGAGGTTCGAAATTGTAGGAAAAAATGTAACAGTTACACCAGCGATGAAGGAGAAAATTGAGACTAAGTTATCATCTTTAAGTAAATACTTAATCATTGATGAAAACACAATTGTTAGGGTTGTCGCAAGAGTTTATCCTAACTCTCAAAAGGTTGAAGTAACAATTCCTAGCAAAATTGGTATTTTAAGAGCTGAAGTTGTGAATGATGACTTTTATGCAGCTGTAGATCTTGCAATTGATAAATTAGAAGATCAAATTAGAAAACAAAAGACACGTTTAAGTAAGAGACATAAAGAACATCTTGCTGATGCTTTTATTCAAGAAATTGAAGAAGATGAAGAAAATGATATTCCAGTTAAAACGAAATCTGTTATCGCAGAAGAAATGGAATTGGATGAAGCAATCATGCAGATGGAATTATCTGGACACAACTTCTATATCTATAAAGATGAAGATAGTGAAAAAATTGCGGTCGTTTATTCTCGTCATGATGGCGGGTATGGACTCATTGAAGTTGATGAATGATAATTTCTAAAACAAACAAACGAAAAAGCCGGAATTCCGGCTTTTTTTGTGACTTATAATAAGCCCATGATCATAAAGAATAAGTTGCTACTAGCTAGTCCGATCATTCCTGGTATAAAGGAGTGAGATTGGTTGTAGAAATAGGATAAAATCGTACAAAGTACTACGTTATATAAAAGTGTAATCAATATCGTTAGGATATTTTTGCTAGGAAGAAACAGAATTGTTAATAAAATTCCAATTGCGATACCAGATAATAAAATGACTTGTAATTCACGATGATTGATTTGTATATGATCAGTAGAAACTTTTTCAACGATATTAATAATGCTTGCTTCAGAGAATGAGTATGCAATCAACATTCCAATTCTCGCATAACCATATCGTTTTAGTATTTGAGAAGAAGGCATGATGACAATACATCTTAAATACCGATTGCTAAGATAAGTCCATAATGTAATTAAAACGAATGCTATAAATGCATAGATACATGTATCAAAGAAATTGTATTTTGCACGATTATAATGAATTCCAAATAAATTCCAATTATACATGATGAGGATTGTTGCACAAAGGTTTAATGAGAACATTAATGCTATATCATACTGAGATAAAAATATATTTAAAATATGTGCTAATAATGGTGTCATAGCAAATACAAGAAGTGTAATAATAACTCTTTTTTTTGATAATTTTGTATTACTTTGAATTGTCATATGTTTCCTCGTTAAAAAGTATTTTAACAATGAACTAAAAATTTGTCATATTAATTTGAGGATTTCTCAAAAAATATGTGAATAGTATATAAAGGGAGGAATAAAGATTCCTACGGAAAGGAGGCTATATATGAAAGAAAAAAGAAATCTTTTGAAATATTTTTTAGAAATGTTTTTTGTAAGAAGTGTGATTCGTTGTTTATATAAATATCGATTTACATAAGTTTGTTCTTTA
>CAVHRL010000030.1:0-20146 GCA_963638375.1 Lachnospiraceae bacterium | reverse complement strand
GTTACGAAATATTCATCAACCCGCTAAATTTATTTTTACAGATATGATTTCCTATGAACATATTGAACATATGACTAGTAATATAGGATTTCTAGATTCAGAAGTTATTTGGTTGTATATGTATTTTACAAATTTCAAAATGACACCTGTAACTTATACAAAAGACCAATTAGAAAAAACTTTTGGAAATCAGAAATATACATATAGAAGAGATGG
Source organism: Lachnospiraceae bacterium (assembly GCA_963638375.1). Lineage (GTDB taxonomy): Bacteria > Bacillota_I > Bacilli_A > Erysipelotrichales > Erysipelotrichaceae > Bulleidia. Next base: position 19,930 of record CAVHRL010000030.1, on the reverse strand, counting down.
CAAAATAGGACGTTACATATTTGAAGGAAATAATAATTTTTATACAGTTTATTTTGTAAGAGAAGATAGTGATTTTGTACATCGTGTAGAAATGGTTTCAAATGGATTTCTAATTCGAAAAGATTATTATACATATGCAAGATTATTTTCTGAATATTATGCACCATTAGATAATAAAGCACATTTGTATCTGAGAAGATTCTTCAATGAAGATGGTAGTGTAGCGTATGAAGAAATCAATGATGATGAAAATGTGATGTATCAAATGAAAGATCAATTGCTTTGTTCAAAAGAAGAATTCATTCAAAACTTTATTTCTTCGTTAAATTTAACAAACAAAGATATCGTGATATTAGATCGTACAACTGGTGTTGGACAAGCCGTATTGATGAGTGCAAAGCAAGCAAGAATAGGAATCGTAATCCATGCAGATCATTTTTCTCAAGAAAATACAAATGATGATTATATTCTTTGGAATAATTATTATGAATATCCATTTCATATGTATAAACATATAGATTTCTATATCGCTGCTACAGAAGAACAAAGTTCTTTGTTTGTAGAACAATTTCAAAAATATAATCATTACACGCCAAAGACTTATACGATACCAGTTGGTAGTTTAAAAGAACTGAAATATCCAAAACAAGAAAGAAAACCATTTTCAGTGATTACTGCATCTCGTTTAGCTAGTGAAAAACACATTGATTGGGTGATTGAAGCTACAACGATCGTACATGAAAAGATTCCAGAAATTACTTTGGATATTTACGGTCAAGGTGGTGAAAAAGAAAAGCTAGAAAAACAAATTAAAGATGCAAATGCTGAAAGTTATATTAAGCTTTGTGGACAACAGAATTTAGATGAAGTCTATCAAAACTATGAAGTTTATTTATCAGGTTCTACAAGTGAAGGATTTGGGTTATCTTTGATGGAAGCAATTGGTGGGGGATTACCAATCATTGGATTTGATGTACGATATGGAAATCCTACATTTATCGATGATTCTAAAAATGGTTATTTGATAGAAATTGATGAAAATACAAGCATTCGAGAGAAAATTGATGCATTAGCAGATAAATTGCTTCAGATTTTTCAAGAAGCTGATTTAAAATCATTTCATCAACATTCCTATGAAGTGGCTAGTCGTTATCTAACAAGTGAGGTGGAGAAAAAATGGATGCAAGTAGTGGAGTGAATTCAGTTCTTTTATTAGATAACTTTAATGAAGAAAGTCAAATGTTGTATCAGGCATTTAAAGCATCAGGTTTTCAAGGAAAAGTTGTAACGATGGAAGATGATGGTTTTTTGCCAGAAGATGTGATTTCTTTGTATCATTACTTCTGTGGAAACAACAAAGGAAAGCCACGTTATTTCAACCAAATCAATGTTCCTGATTATTGGGAAATTGAATCTGACAATACAACTGGTAAAGTCATGAATCTTTCTAAAAAAAGAGGAATGATCTATTATACAAAACCTACCAATAAACGATTGGTTAGAGTAGTTGATTGGATGAATGAAGAAGGTATCGTTAGAAGTAGCGATCATTATGATTGTTATGGTGCATTATATGCTAGAACGACGTTTAATAAAAAAGGACAGCGTTTTTGTAAAACATATTATGATACAGAAAATAGAGAAGTGATTGTAGAAAACTATGTTACGGGTGATATTGTATTGAATTATCAAGATAAAGTATTCATGTTTCACTCAAAAGTAGATTTTTGTAAGAAGTTATTTGAGATTGCAGATATTCAATATGATAGTATTTATTACAATTCATTATCGCATCCATTCTTTGTATCGGAATCACTTACTTCAGATGTGAAAAGAGATGTTTTGTTTTGGCAAGAAGATGTTAGGGATGATATTCCTGGAAACATGCAGTCTATACTAAATGGTACATCATCTAGAACTGCAACAATCTTTGTTCAAAAGAAAGAAAGTTATGAGAAGTTCATACAATTAGGAGTTTCTACTTCTATCGTAAAACCATTAGGTTTTGTTTATGATTATCAAGGTGAATGTAATTATGGAAATGATATTTTGATTTGTACAAATTCTGATCAAATAGAAAATATTCATTATTTAGTTGAACATTTATCAAATATGCATTTTCATATCGCAGCTATCACAGAAATGTCTTCTACTTTATTAGAAATGGCAAAGTATAAAAATGTATCATTATATCCTAATGTGAAAACAAATAAGGTGGAAGAACTATTTCATAAATGTGATTATTATTTTGATATCAATCATTCAAATGAAATTTTATTAGCAGTAAAGAATGCATTCTTAAATAATCAATTGATTGTAGGATTCTCAAATACTTTGCATGATGTTAAATACATCGCAAAAGAACATGTATTTACGAATGTGGATCAAATGGTTCAATTCATTAATAGAGTCAATAATGATCATGTTATATTTCAGAATGAATTAAATTTACAAAAGAATCAAGCAATGGCAGAAGAATCTGCAAAATATAAAGAAGTATTTAATAGATAGGAGAATAAATTATGTTTTTTGGAAATTCAAGTGGTTTAAGCAACATTATGGTAATCGTTATTTTAGAAGTATTATTACTTGTAGATAGCATTGCCTTAGCAGTAACATCAGATCGTAAAGTAGTAAAGATCATTAATGTTCTTTTAGGAATTGTTTGGGTGATTTGTATTGTTATGAATGTTATTTCTTATGGATTGTTATAAGAGATAATGATTTTGAAGGGACATAAAAAGTCTCTTTTTTCATAGGAGATGCAGGTATGAAAGTTCATATTACAAATTTATACGGTTTTAATAATCAAGAAGCAGAGATACAAAAACAACATCATTTTGCGGAAGTTGGAAGAAGTATGGATTTTCGAGAAATGGGTATCTTCCGATATCATGTAGACAGTGATTCACAAAGTGAATTGTCTACAAGGTTAGATGGAATCATTGCATCTATTGAAAGTGGTGATATCGTTTTTGTGCAATTGCCAACCGGGAATGGATATCGTTTTGATTGTTTGTTCGTTAATAAGTTGAAGGCATATCAAAGTAAAGTGATTTTTATCATTCATCAATTAAATTTAGAAAAGGAATGGCTTGATCTATATCGAAAGGCAGATTCTATTTTGGTTTTAGAAAGAAAAGATAAAACACTTCTTATGTATAAAGGATTTGATGATATCTATCTTTTACATTATCAGAATGATTATTCTATCAAGAAACGATATATGGATCTCATAGAAAATGTTTATTATGTGTATCAAAGAAATATGAAGGAATTGGATAATGAAATTCATATTGGTTTTGGTTTATATGACAGAAATGGAAATTATAGTGTTTGGGTTGGTGTTGCGATGCAATCGATTCTAGATCATACTTCTTCTAATATTTGTTTCCATATATTGCATGATGAAACATTAAATGAAGATAATAAAAGAAAACTTCTAAAAGTTGGAAATTCATTTCACTCAAGAGTTTTGTTGCACAAAATAGATTCCTCGGATTTTATACAATTCCAACAACAAGTATCAAATTTCTCAATTGGTACATTATTTAGAGCGTTATTACCTGAAATTATTTCTACTCCAAAAGTGATTTATTTAGATGCGGATATTTTTGTGAATTGCGATATTCAAGAATTATGGAATATTCATCTTGAACAAGTATGTTTGGCAGCAGTCAATGACTATGGGGTAAAGAATGGAGCTGAAGTGTGGCCAACGAGGAATCATGACGTAAAAAAAGAACGATATTTTAATTGTGGTGTTTTAGTTATGAATTTAGATATGATTCGTAAAACATCTAATTTGAAAAATGAAATGATTCAGTATATCAAAAACAACCCTGAATCAAAACTTCCAGATCAAGATGCGTTGAATGTGATTTATCAAAATTCAACTTTATTAATTGATGAGAAATGGAATCAATTTGTTTCGGTTGAAAGAACAAATAATCAGAATGCTTTGAAAGAAGTTATTTATCATTTTGCTGGAACGTTAACAAGTGTAAATACGCTATTTGATATTGATATTTTATATTTTGAAACACTATGCAAAACACCATGGAAAAATAAATATATGATTGCTTATTTAAGACGTGACTTTGGACGTTTGAAGGATCGAGTGGATTTGATGGAAAAAGTTATTACGAAAGTAACTATTTCTACAAAACTCATTTTCTATGGGGAAGAGACTTATCAAATGAAAAAATTATATTCTTTATTGAACGTTGATCCAAGGAAAGATTATCGAATTCTACAAATTCCAAATGTTGATGGCATATTACAATGCAAAAACTTAGATTGCTTAAAAAATGAAAAGGACTTTATTGTGTTTGTTAGCCCTGATGCAGATCAAGGACAATCTTTAAATAATCTAAAAAAGTTAGGATTAAAAAATGAAGAAGATTTTATTGTGATTCCTAGATTTGTTTCTTATAAAGATGGTGGATATATTTATTAGAGAAGGATATTGTTTATGAGATTTTGTATTACAAAAGATATAGAAAATGATCATAGTTTTTATATAGAAGTTGGAAGAAAATTAGGATTTCATGAAATAACAATATCTGAGCTAAATGATGATGCTTATAACAATGCACGATTAGAGGGAATGTTAAGTGGCATAACGAGTGATGATGTTGTATTGACTCAATCATTTTCTTTTGATAATCAAACCAAACGAATGTTGATTGATAAATTACATTCCTTACATGCGAAGATTCTTTTATTGGTACATGAATATAATCGTAATGACTTATCTTTATACCAAAAAGCAAATTGCATTATAACAACAGACTATAATGATAAAGTGTTTTTTGAAACAAATGGATTTTCAAATGTTTTTTTCTTAGAACATGAGACTTTATTTGATATTGAAAGACTATATTATAGTTTGCTAGAAAAATATTCAGAATTGAAGTACTTTCGTGAGGATGTTATTCATGTCGCATTTGGTCTACATGATAAATCGGGATCTTATAGTGTGTGGGTTGGTGTGACGATGCAAACAATCTTAAAACATACCAATTCGAGAATCTGTTTCCATATCCTTCATGATGAAACTTTAAATAATGATAATCGAAAGAAGTTACTAGAAGTATGTAAAGATACCGATAGTTTTATAGTATTTCATAAAATAGATGTGCATGTGTTTCAACAAATCTCTAAACAAGTACAAGGATATACGATTGGATCAGTATTTCGTATAATGATTCCAGATGTTCTAACAAATCTCAACAAAGTATTATATTTAGATGCTGACTTATTTGTGAATTTAGATATTCAAAAATTATGGGATATTGATTTAGAAGATTATTGTATTGGTGCAGTGAAAGATGCAAATATTTTGAATCAAACAATTACAGCTTTACCAATCTTAAATAATGAATTAAGACATGATGAATATTTTAATTCAGGTGTTTTGTTGTTGAATCTTGAAGCAATACGCAAGCATGGAAATATGAAAGAAGAAATCACGGAGTATTTGGTCCACCATACGGAATCTAATCTTCCAGATCAAGATGCATTGAATGTTGTGTATCGAGGAAGTGTGAGATTTATTGATGCGAAGTTTAATCGTTTTATTCGTACTATCCGAAATGAAAATGAAATGAAGTTAAAAGAATGTATTTATCATTATGTTGGAACCAAATGTGTTTTATCTCAATTAAATGAAGTAGATTTGTATTATTACGGTGAACTATTAGAAAGTCCTTGGGGCTTTACATATTCCAATAATACTTTAAGGCAATCTTTGTACCGCACAACTGATCGAATCGATACATATCAAAGAATGATTAAAACGATTATTAATCAAGATATTGTTCGTATTTTTGTAGGAAAGGATTTTGTTTCTAATCATGTTACGAAAATTATTCTAAAAAGAGATACAGATATTCAAGTCGATGATTTAGTTGATATTGAAAATATATTATTAGATCTAAAAGAGAAGAAAATGGAAAGTGTACTCTTTGTTTCCATCAATGTTCCAGATTGTATTTCGATATTGGAAACGATGGGATTAGAAAATCAAAAGGATTTTTATGTTATGCAAAGATTCCTTTCTAATACAGTAGGTGGATTTATTTAATTGCTTTTTATCTCTGTTAAGCGCTAACAAAAGCTCTTGAAAATATTTTCATAATTACATATAATATGAAAAGTAGGTGTAAGGAGAACATATGGACGCATTAATTTTAGATTTAGCGAATGTGTCTGCAGAAATTCTGCCAATTCTTGGGGCAATCGCACTCATATTTCTATGTATATTGTTGAAAAAGGTATGGGGCTTGATTGATACGATCAACGAATCCGTAAAAAATCTTGATCCAACAATCAAAGATGTCGAAAAGAGCATGGAGAAATTGCAGGCACCATTAGATACTGCAGTGAAATATTCTCATTCATTAGATAAAGTACATGATAAAACAGGTGAAATGTTATCAAAAGCTACTGACTTTGCAAGTGAGAATATGAGTAAACTTCAAAGTACATTAGAAGATAAATTTAAAGATGGAGAAGAGAAAGTAGTAGAAGTGGAGGATAATGACAATGAGTGAAAATAATAATAAAAACATTGACTTCAACGATGATAAAGAACCAATTGAATCCATTGAAAAAACAGTTGAAGATTTAAAAAAGAAGATTGCTGAACTTAGTGAAGAAAAAGAAGCAGAAGCAGTTTCTGATGAAACAAATGATGGAAACAAACAAAAAATTCAAGAAATCAAAGATGCAACTGTAAATACTGTTATGACTTCTATCAATGATATTAAAGAAAAAGCACAACAAGTATCTAGTGATCCTGAAGTGCAGAAGACAATTGCGTATATCAAAGAAAATGCAGTGAAAGCTGTAGAAATGGCTAAAGGTAAGATTGATGAAATTTCAAATGATCCTAAAGTAAAAGAATATAAAGATAAAGCAGTTGAAACTATAAAGAATGCTTCTGATTCCGCAAGTAAATATGTTGATGAACATTTAGATGAAAAGACAAAGGCAGATCTTTCTAATGCATATGATACTGCTAGTAAAGCTGTTACTGAAGGTACAAAGAAAATCGTTGTCGCTGCAGATGAATTTATCAATAAACCAGAAGTGCAAGATAAAATTACAAAGGTAAAGACTGGAGCTAATGATATTGTTGAAAAAGGAACAGACGCAATTAAAAGCTTCTTTAACAGAGAAAAGTAAGAGGGTAGGAATAAATGAAACGTGTAACGATTTATGATGTCGCTAAAGAAGCTGGCGTTTCTTTAGCTACGGTATCTAGAGTTATTAATGGTAGTAATGTAGTAAAAGGTGGAACAAGAGAAAGAGTACAAGCTGCAGTTGATAAATTGGGTTATAAACCAAACGCTATCGCACAAGGTTTAGCTCTTCAAAAATCAACAACAATTGGTTTAGTAGTTCCAGAAGCATCTTTTACATATACAGGACAAATCATCAATGGTTTGATTGATGTCGCAAAAATTTATAATTACAATATCATGTTGCATACGATTACAGCTGGTATTACAGATATTTCTTCTGTTATTGAAGATATCATTAAATCTCATGTAGATGGTGTTGTTATTTACAATGATAAATTGAAAGTAGAAGAAGTAACAGAATTATCTAAATACAATATTCCAATTGTGATGATTGGTAATAAAGTAGATGGTGATAGAATTTGTTCTGTTTATGTAGATATTGAAAAAGCTATCTATGAATTAACAAGTAAATATCTAGAAGAAGATAAAGAAAAGATCGCTATCATTGAAGATCGCAAGAATCCTTATACATGTGAACAAATGATTAGTGGTGCAGAAAAAGCATTCAAACAAAGAAAGAAAAAGTTTAATGGGTTCTTAAAGATTCCTGCAGAAGATAGAACGTCTTATAGCTTCTTATGCAAGCATTTAAAAGAACATCATTATGATTTGATTATTGCCAACAGAGACTCTCAAGCAATGGCTGTTATTAATGCCGCAAGAGAAAATGAAGTGGCAGTTCCAGATACAACAGAAGTTGTTTGTGTTATCGATTCTAAATATAACACAGTTGTTAGACCACAGATTTCTTCATTCTCAATTCCTAGTTATGATCTAGGTGCTGTTAGTATGAGAGTGATGACAAAGATGCTTCAAAGTGAAGATGAACAAGAAGATTCTATTGAATTATCTTATTTATTTACACCTAGACAATCAACGAAAGATTGACAAATCAAACAAGTTCTATAAAATAAACATGGCGAAGAAAAGGACAAGTAGTCTAGATATATCTGTAAAGAGAAATCCTGGTTGGTGAAAAGGATAGAGATATGTGAATGATGAATACACCTTGGAGCTTTTTATCTCAAAAGGTAAAACGAAGCGACCGCGTTATGGTCATGATAGAGTGTACACGTATTGTGTAAACTAAGGTGGTACCGCGCTTACTAGCGTCCTTAGATTTGAGGACGCTTTTTTATATGGCGTTCTAGAAAAAAGGAGAACGGAAATGGAATTTATTGATGAATTAAAGTGGAGAGGTCTTGTAAAAGATGTTACGGACTATGATGGTCTAGTAAATGCATTGAAAGGAAATGTTACAGTTTATTGTGGATTTGATCCAACTGCTGATTCCTTACATGTAGGTCATCTTCAACAAATTATCTTATTAAGAAGATATCAAGATGCAGGTCATACACCAATTGCTTTATGTGGTGGTTTTACTGGTATGATTGGTGATCCTAGACCAACAACAGAAAGAAAGTTATTAACACACGAAGAAGTTTTATATAACGCAGAATGCATTAAGAAACAATTAAGCAAGTTCTTAAAGTTTGATGGTGATAATGCTGCAATCATGGAAAATAACAATAATTGGTTGGGTGAGATGTCATTATTAGATTATTTAAGAGATTATGGTAAATTGTTTAATATTGCATACATGTTACAAAAAGATACAATCAAGAAGAGATTAGATTCTGGTCTATCTTATACAGAATTCTCTTATACGATCTTACAAGCAATGGATTTCTTACATTTGTATAAAGCACATCATTGTCAGATCCAAATCGGTGGTTCTGATCAATGGGGCAACTTAACTAGTGGTATGGAACTCATTCGTAAGGTAGAAGGCGATGAAGCTAAAGTTTGGGGCATTACTTCACCACTTATCACAAAGAGCGATGGTTCTAAATTTGGTAAGTCAGAAGGTAAAAATATCTGGTTAGATCCTGAAAGAACAAATGCATATGAATTCTACCAATTTTGGTTAAATACACCAGATACAGATGTCGTAGATTATCTCAAACGTTTATCTTTAAGATCACCGGAAGAAATCGAAGCATTAGCTAAATGTGTAGAAACTCAACCTGAAAAACGTGAAGCACAAATTGCGCTAGCAGAAGAATTAACAACAATGGTGCATGGTACAGATGGTTTAGCAACAGCGAAGAAAATCACAGAAACTTTCTTCCATGGGGATATCATGTCTTTATCTGTAGAAGAAATGAAAGCAGGTCTATCCGATGCGAAAAAGTTTGGTGCTGAAGATGGAATGTTATTAATTGATGCATTAGTTGGTGCTGAAGTTGCAAAGAGTAAAGGGGAAGCAAGACGTCTCATCCAACAAGGTTCTATTTCTGTCAATGGTGAAAAAACAACAGATTTAGAAAAGAAATTAAATCAAAGTGAAGCAGTGAATGAAGAGTTCACGATCTTGAAAAAAGGTAAGAAGAATTACTTTGTTATTACATTCTAATAGGATTGTCTAGAAGGAAGTGAAAGCTTTCTTCTTTTCATGTTATAATCTAATGCGAGGTTTGAAATGAAGAAATTATCTAAGTTAATACTCGTATTTGTTTTGTTTTTATTTGGTTGTTCTGAAAAAACAACATCAACAGATACAAATGAAAAATATGAAGAATATCAAACATATTATGAAATATTAATGGCAAATAGAAAATTTGATGAATCAACAAGTCATTTTGATATTGCTTTAGAAATGAGTCAGATTCCAGATGGTACTTATCGTTATGCAATTGTTGTCGATAATGCACAGATCGCAATGTATGATGTTGTGATGATTGCGATAGAAGATAACACAAAATATGATGATGCAACAAAGATGATGCCTTCCTTAGGTATCTTCGAAAGTACATCAAATTTGATTCCTGGACAAGTTAATGTTGAACAAGGATACGCTAAAGGTTTAGCGATGAGTGGTGAATGTGATAAAGACAATGTTGATTTGCAAATATTAGTACAATATAAAAATGCAAAACGAACAAAAACAATAAGAGAATTCTTTTCGTATCATTTAGATACAGAAGGATATGAATATCAAACAGTGGAGAAGGAGTAAGTATGAGTGATAAAACAAAAAATAAAGTAAAGAATGGTTTTATTGCGGGTTCTTTGACTTCTTCCGCAGGCGTATTTGTTTCTAAATTGATTGGAATGTTTTATATCGTTCCATTCAAACAAATTGTTGGTCAGGCAAATCTATCGTATTATTCAGCAGCATATACATACTATAACGTTTTATTACAGATTTGTTCAGCTGGATTACCTTTTGCGATAGCTGCTATTGTAGCCAAATATGCCAATCGAGATGATTATAAAACTGTATTGTTAGTTAGAAAGCTTTCTACAGCGATCCTAATGGTATCAGGTTTTGTGATTTCATTACTATTTATATTGATATCAACACCACTTGCGCAATCTGTATTAGGAACACATGCAACAAATGCAGATATCATAAAGATGCGTAATACATTTGTGATTTTGTCATTAGCTTTATTTATTGTTCCTGTTGTTTATTCATACCGTGGATATTATCAAGGAATGAAAGAATTAAAGTTGTATGCTGATACACAAATTACAGAACAATTCGCTAGAGTCGTATTTTTATTAGGTGTTGGTGCTATCGTTGTATATGTATTTCATATGGATCAGATATTAGGTATCTATGCGGCTGTATTAGGTACGAGTATTGGTGCGATATTTGCGCTCATTCAGTTAATGTATTTTGATCGTAAGCATGCACCAAAGATTCAAAAGCTTGCGGAAGAACAAGTAACAAAATCTGAAGATAAATATTTTATTTTAAAAGAATTCTTTGTGTTTTCAATTCCATATCTATTAGTTTCAATTTTAGGAAATTCTCAAACATTGATAAATACACAATTCTTTATTCCGGTTGCGACAAAATTAGGAATGAATTACGATCAAGCAAAATTGATTTATTCTATCATTGAAACAAATTGTGATAAATTGACTTCAATCCCACAAGTATTATCAATTGGTTTTTCCGCAGGTATTGTTCCTTATATGACAATTTCATTAGAGAATCATGATTATAAGGGTTTAAATGTAAATATAGAAGATTGTTTAGATACGGTTTTATATATTGGTTTGCCTGTTTGTTTTGCGATGGCTTCTTTAGCGGAACCAATTTATTACATTATGTATGGTGCAAGTGAATTAGAGTATGGTGTGACTTGTTTACAATGGTCTGCATTATTAGGACTTTGTACAACTTTAACACCTATCTGTAATTCCATGATGTTGACCTTGAGATTCCGTAAACAATCTATATTTTATTTATTCTGTGGATTTGCGGTAAAGTGCATTACTTTTTATCCTTTGATGGCAATCATGGGCTATACAGGAGCTATTGTTTCTAGTTGTTTATGTTCCGCAACAATTATTATTTGTTCATTATTAAAAATTAGAAAAGAGTTTTCTGTAAAATATCGTAGAATTTGTAAACGTACGATTCGGATGATGATTTCTTGTTTTGCGATGAATGGTGTATATGCATTATGGAATATGTTTGGACCAAGTTGGGTGAGTGGCGGAAGAATCGTTTGTTTGATTGAACTTGCAATCGTTGGTAGTTTAGGAATCGTTGTATATGTTATTACAAGTGATTTGATGAAATTACCAAAAGCAGTATTCCATGTTTCATTGAAATCTATGGTTAATCGTGTATTACATAGGAGTGCAGCATGAGATTAGATAGAATGTTAAGCAACGCACATGTTGGAACAAGATCACAAGTTAAAAAGCTTGTGAAAGATAAACGTGTCAAAGTGAATGGAATGATTGCGAAAACTTCCAGCATGCAGATAGATGAAAACAATGATGAAGTAACAGTGGATGAACAATATGTCTTATATGAAGAACATATGTATTTGATGTTACATAAACCTGCAGGATATATTAGTGCGACAGAAGGTAGAGTACCTACAGTTATGGATCTAATCTATGAAGATAATAATGGTTTATTTCCTTGTGGTAGATTGGATAAAGATACGGAAGGATTATTATTGATTACAAATGATGGTCCATTAGCACATGTATTATTATCTCCAAAACATCACGTTGAAAAAGAATATTATGTAGAACACGCATTAGAAATGAGTGAAGATGATATTCATCGTTTAGAAACGGGTATTACTTATAATGGAGAAACATATAAACCAGCGAAAGTAAAACTCATAACACCAACTTCTTGTAATCTAACAATTACTGAAGGCAAGTACCATGAAATTAAATTCATGTTCCAGGCTTTAGGTGATAAAGTTACATATTTAAAGCGTTTAAGAATGAAAAACCTGGTTCTAGATGAAAAACTAAAACCAGGGGAATATCGTTATTTAACAGAAGAAGAAATTGAAGATCTCAAAGCAAATGAACAGTGATATCTTCTGGTAATTCCCAGATTCCATCTTGCGCATATTGTTTTAAGAATGTAATGACTTGTTGTGTTAATTCATTTGGTGTAGAAGAACCACTTGTTATCGCAATGCGGTTCTTTTCTTTTACCCATTCTTCTTTTAGATCTTTGATTGAATCAATCAAGTATGCTTCTTTGATGCCTGAAGCTAATGCAATCTGTTTTAATTGATTCGAATTATTACTTCTAGCATCACCTACAACAATTAATACATCTGTATCTTTTAGATTCATTACAGCTTCTTGACGAACACGTGTCGCATTACAAATTTCTTTAGCTACTTTTGCGTCAGGATATTGTTTTAAACATGCTTCTACGATTTTAGATGTATCCAAGATTGAAAGTGTTGTTTGATTTGTAATTAATACATTTTTTAAGCCAGTAATGTTTTGGACATCTTGACTACATGTGATAAGATGTACACGCTTGGAAAGGGAAACTGTTCCTTCAGATTCTGGATGTCCTTTTTTTCCAATGTATAAAACATCGCCATTTTGTGCGATATGTTGTTTTACTAAATCATGTGTTTTGATGACATCTAAACAAGAAGCATCTACAACTTTCAAACCTTTTTGAATTGCTTTCTGTTTTACATCATCACTAATTCCATGTGCAGTAAAAATAACGATTCCAGAATCAATCTGATCTAAAAGTTCACTTCTTGTTTTGCCTGGGTCTTCTACAAAGCGGATGCCAATAGCTTTACAGGCATCAACGACAAATTGATTGTGAACGATCATACCAAGCATATATACGGGCGTATCAGGATTTTCTTCAGCAGTTGCACGTGCTATCTGAATCGCACGAACAACACCCTGACAATATCCACGTGGAATAACAGATATAATTTCCATAATGATACCTCACTTACAGGATTAATCCTGTATAATCAATTATAGGTGATAATATGAAAAAATTTGAAGATTTTAATTTAAAAGAGTATACAAAAAAGTTTATTGAACTAAACAAATTTACACAACCAACACCAATCCAAGAAGAAGTCATTCCTAGTGCGATACGAGGAAAAGATATTATTGGATTAAGTGCTACAGGTTCTGGTAAAACACATTCTTATTTAATTCCAATCTTAGAAAAGATTGATTTTGAAAATGAAGACTGTCAAGCTGTTATTACAGCCCCAACGAGAGAGCTAGCTTCACAAATCTATGAAATGGCAAAAGAAATGTCACAAGTGAATGATATGATCAGAGTTTCTTTATTTGTTGGTGGACAAGATCGTGATAAAGACATTGAAAAGTTAAAAAAACAACAACCACATATTGCCATTGGTACACCTGGTAGAATTAAAGATCTGTTTTTAAATGCTGGTGCATTAAGAATTGATAAAGCTAATATTTTAGTTGTGGATGAAGCTGATATGACATTAGAATATGGTTTCTTAGATGAAATTGATGCATTTGCGGGAAGAATGAGTGAATCTCTACAAATGATGGCATTCTCTGCAACTATGCCAGATCAATTGAAACCATTCATTAAGAAATATATGCATCATCCAGTAACGTTTCAAATAGGAGAAGCAGTTCGTTTTAACCCGGATATTACACATGTATTGGTACCTTGTTATCATCATTCCTTTGCGGAAACGATTCTCTCTATTTTACCTGGATTTCAACCTTATGTTTGTTTGATATTCGCAAATACAAGAGTAGAAGCAAGTAAAATTGCGGAAGAATTAAGAAGTCATGGAATGAGTGTATCTGAAATTCATGGTGATCTAACAAGTAGACAAAGAAAACAATCCATGAAAAGTATTGCCTCTGGTGAAAATACATATGTTGTCGCAACAGATTTAGCTGCGCGTGGTATTGATATTGCGGAAGTTACACATGTTATATCATGTGGATTCCCAAATGACTTAGAATACTATGTACATCGTGCAGGTAGAACAGGTAGAGCAGGTTCAAAGGGAATGTGTTTTGCGCTATATCATGAAGAAGATGATGCCGCAATTCGTTCTTTACAAAAACGTGGTATTCATTTTGAACATCGTAGATTCAAAAATAATACTTGGGTAGATCTTAGAGGATATGGTCAAAAGTACCAAAGAAAAGATGACACTGAATTAGATAAGAAAATTGCCATGGTTTATAACAATAAAAAGAATACACGTGTTAAACCAGGCTATAAGAAAAAAAGAAAGAACGCGATCGCTAAAATTTATCAAAAGAAGAAAAGAGAGATGATCCGTTCTAAAATCAGAGAAGAAAAGAAAGCTATGTATAAGGAAAGAGCTAGAAAAGAAAGAGAAGGATTAGAATGATCATTGGTTCTCATGTGCAAATGAAAGCTGATAAGTATTTAGAAGGTGCTGTACAAGAAGCACTTTCTTATGGTGCTAATGCACTCATGTTATATACAGGTGCTCCACAAAATACACGAAGAGTGGATATCGATAAAATGCATGTTCAAGAAGCACATGAACTCTTAAAAGCACATGATATTCCATTAGATAGAATGATTGTACATGCACCATATATCATTAATCCAGCCAATTCTGTAAAACCAGAAGTTGGAGAACTCGCAGTTTCCTTTTTAGAACAAGAAGCAATTCGTACAAAAGCGATAGGTGCTAAATACATGGTCTTACATCCAGGCTCTTATACAACTACGGATCTACAAACTGGTATTTCTACAACAATCAAACATTTAAATGAAACACAGATTCCAGATGATGTAGTGATTTGTTTAGAAACTATGGCAGGAAAAGGTAGTGAAATTGGGTATCAATTTGAACAGTTAGAACTAATTCTTTCTAATCTATATCAAAAAGATAACTATGGTGTTTGTTTAGATACTTGTCATATTTCAGATGCTGGATATGATGTATCAGATTTTGATTCTATATTAGATGAATTTGATCATGTGATTGGATTAAAACATTTACATGTCATTCATCTAAATGATTCAAAAAATCCAATGGGTGCTAGAAAAGATCGACATGAAAATATTGGAAAAGGAACGATTGGTCTTGAAACTTTAAAAGCAATCGCAAACAATCCAAGAGTAACTCACATTCCAAAGATCTTAGAAACACCATACATTGATGGAAAACCACCATACAAAGAAGAAATACAATTATTACAAAAATAAAACAACCTCAGTACTATTCTTGAGGTTGTTCTTCATTTGTGGATTCAGAATTTTCTTCTGTATCAGTTTGTGTTTCTTCACTTGATTGTTCTTCGGTAGTTTCTTCTGTAGGTTGTACTTCATCAGTACTAGTTTCTGATGTTTGTTCCGTAGTAGATGTTGTATCTAATGTGGAAGAAGGGGTTTCTTCTTCTTTTTTACTTTCCTGTTTTAAAGTATAAACAACGACTTCTGCAGGTTGCAAGAAACGGACATCTTGTTTGACAGTACCTGTACCATTCGTGATATCTAATGTAAATGCATTATCAATTGTATGAATACCTCTAAGATATTTTACTGCGTAGCTTGGTTCATACATAGATGAAAAGAAGAAGTTTGCTTGACCACCTAAAGAATGTCCAGCTAAGAAATAATCTGTTAGATCCGTAGGTACTTCATTAGCAGTATCTGGTGTATGACATACCGTAAAGACATATGAATTTTGAGATACATTCGCATACGCACCAGAAATATCTTTGATGCCATCTACACCATTATCTAAACCAACTAATGTGATAAATTGTGATCCATTTTTATGAATCTGATAAGAAGTATTCTGCATAACTTCAAAATCACTCGCAGAATAAATTTGATTCACAGCATTTTTCATGACTTCACTAGAATCATCAATATCTCCATATACCGCAAATTTTCCATATTTGGCTTTGATATTAGAGAAAGCAGTAGAAATGATAGAGTTGTCTTCTTCGGTAACTGTGATATCATCTCCATAAATATCTCCACCAAATATCACTACATCAGCACCACTATTATTGATTGTTTCTACAAGTTTATTTAAACGATCTTCATCCATAAATATTCCATATTTCAAATCTGAGAAGAATAATATATTCATGTTATTTAATTGTTCAGGAATCTTTTCATCTGTAATCGTTTCTTTTCTTGTGACAAATCTAGCTGGAGCCACAAAGAAAGAATCGACTAATAAAAATATAACTAAAAATAATATAATGACGATGATTCCAAGAACCTTCGTTATTTTTTTCATACATCAATACCTACCATGTAGTAATAATGATACCACATTCTATTTAACTTTTTTGTGTTAGAATGTTGTGGGGTATTTATGTTTGAAGCAAGTTATATCATACAATTAGATGTTTTAATACAAAATGGTGTTGCCTCAAAAGGCGCAATCTCTTTTATGAAAAAATTAGAAGAGGAAAAAATGCCATATGTCATTATTACAGAACAATCTGGAAGAATTAGAGATCATATCGCAGATTATTTTATAGATAGAGGATTTCGTTATATTAAACCATCATCTATTTATACAAGTAGTATGGCTTGTACAGATTATATTCATATTCGTTATCCTAAAATGAGCAAAGCTGCATATTTAGGTGGAGCAGGTATCAAAGAAGCATTGGATAAAGGAAAGTATCAGATTACTTTTGATCATCCGGATTTTGTTTTATTAGGAATGAATAAAAAAAGCACATATTATGATTATTCTAAGATCGCATTAGCTGTTAGAGATGGTGCTTTACTTGTATCAACAGATAATAGAGAAGTTCAAATCGTTGATGGATTAAAGATGATAGGAAATGCATCCATTGTGAAAATGATTGAACATTCTACAAACCAAAATAGTATTACTTTTGGTAGAGGATGTGAAAATCTATTGTTGATGACAAAGTTGTTCATGCAGAAAGACAATATTCTGTTTGTTGGAAATGATTTTCAAAGAGATATCATTCCTGCAATCAATTGTGAATTTACAACTGTATTTGTTACAGAAGGAAGATCCATTGAACAATTAGGAATGAATGAAAAATATCATCCAGATTATATTGTAGAAGATTTATATGGTTTAACAAAATAGGAGAACATATGTTATTAGCAATTACACACGAAAACAATCAAGTATTCCAACACTTTGGAAGATGTCCATCTTTTGTGATTTGTAACATCAATGAAAACAAAGAAATCATTGATAAAAGAATCGTTCCATGTAATGGAGTAGGACATGGAGCACTCGTACAATTCTTAAAAGACTTAAATGTTGATGAAGTTATTTGTGGAGGATTAGGACTACCAATGTACAACAAACTCACACAAGAAAATATCAAAGTATATGGTGGCGTACAAGGTACAATCGATGAAGTATTGGATGACTATCTCAATGATACTTTAGACTATGATCCTAACGCAGCACAAAACCATGGTGGTTGCCATCATCATGACCATCAACTTCTTTCATAAATATGAAAAAAATACAAGCTTAGTTTTCACATAAACTAAGTTTTTTTATGATAAATAAGCCACTCCCTTATTGACATATATATATATATCTAAAATTAATGTTGAAAACGAAGTGAGTAGTGTCGAAAATAGGGTGACAAGATATAAAGGGGTTATTAATTATGAATGAATCTAGAGAACTTTTTAAATTTGTAAACGATCCAGTTTATCGTCAGAAAGCTATTGAAAAACACCATAAAGCTTGTGATAAAAATCATCAAAATAATATTCAGAAAGTACAATCTGAGATTAACAAATTAGAAAACCAAAAACAAAAAACAATTCAAGCGAATGAAGATAGAAGATGGGAGAAATTTTGCAATTCATTTTGGGTGAATGAAACAGAAGGGAAAATTAAGGTTAATGGTTGTGATTATCTTTTCTCCTCTATATATGGAGCTGAAATTAATATTTCTGAAGGTGTGAAAATTGTTACTGAAGAAAATGGTAAATCTAAAAAGCACGCATCTATAGGTGGTGCAGCACTAGGAGCTGTTGTTGCTGGCCCTTTAGGTGCTGCAGTTGGTGGATCTGCTCTAGGAAATACAACGCATAAAGGAAAATCAGTTTCAAACCAAATACTTACTTGTAATCATTTTGGAGTGAATATCAATATAGATGGTTTCGCTAATGAAGTTGTTCTACTAGATAAAACTGTTGAACAATCTAGTTTCGAATTCAAGAAAGCAAAGGAATTAGCTGGGAAGATAATTTCTAAATTGCGTGTACTCTCTAATATGCCTGTTCCTGAATCATACATATTACCTGAAGATGAAAAAAACGTTAAAGAAATCGAAAACCAAATAACTAATAAAAACGAAGAATTGGTTGAAGTAACAAATGATAAACCAACATATGAACTTCCTTCTTACTATCGTACGCAGGAGCAAGCTTTTATGTCGGATCAAGAATATTTAGAGTATTTAGCATCAACGGATAGTGAACGACTAGCAAATCAAGAAGCAATTAAAAATGCATATAAAAAGAAGTTGGCTGAAGAAAAAGCTTATAAAAAAGCAAATCAAACTGCATTATCTAAAGTTCTGAATATTATTTTATGGATTTTATCTGTATTATTGGTTTTGAGTGGATTAGTACTCATTTTCAGTAATAATATTCTTTCTGGATTATTTATGGTAATAGTAGGAGCTTTTATCAATCCAAAGCTACAAGAATTTATTAGTGATAATTATTTTGATATTCCTAAACCAGCAAAAATAGGAATTGTAATTGGTGGTCTTATAATTTCTATGATGTTCTCTAATTCTTCTGAAGCTACAAAAGATTCCTCTAATTCCTCCGAAGCTTCTTCTACACCGATTGCTAGTGAAACAACTACTCCAGAAGTAACAGAAACACCTGAACCAACTATAGAATCAACAAATAATTTAACTTTTTCTATAGATGGAGAAACGATTGGTGATTATGGTGAAGAATATACATTGAATGCAGGAACTGAATTTCCAGAAACAGTAATTATGTATAAAGTTCCAGTTGGGACATATAAAGCAACAAATGTTGGAGAATATCCATCTCAAATTAATGTATATTCAAATGCAACTAAAATGAATGAAGACGGATGGGAGGAATTTGCAGAATCTATTTCTAATACTGTTGTAGCACAAGGGGATTCAATAGAAATTACAGTACAAGATGGATATCATTTAGATGTAGCATCAGGTTCTAATTTCACATTAGAAAAGTTAGATTGATTTACTTTTTTTGAATGGTTAAAGCAATCCATAATGCTATATTTCCTTATTGTAATCAATGAATTTCGGTGATAAACTTGTATACGTCGTGATGA
>CAVHRL010000029.1:0-21368 GCA_963638375.1 Lachnospiraceae bacterium | reverse complement strand
CATATACAACCATAATCAAGATCACTAAATCAAAAAAGAAGCTTTCAGGAAACATATTGATCATGATTGATGTATTTGGATCTAAGATAAATAAATCATTATCAAAGAATATATAATGAAAATTCATCCAAAAATCATAAAAATCACATAACGCATAAATCGCTAATAAACTTACGAAAAGGACAATCAGTCCTATCGCAACTTTAAAACCATATTCAAAATATTGATAAAAATTCTTTTTTTCTTTTTGATAAAGAATGAAAGCTAATAATAAAGAAATGCCAAAAAGAATATACCCGCATATTTTGGCATGCATACAAAGATTTTTAACATCAATCATATGTAATGTTTCTCTTTCATTAAAAACTTCTCTTTGATAATCATTGACTGTAGCTTCTACAACGATATCGTCTCTTTTATCCTCTAGATAATCTAATAAAGTATCGGTAGCTTTCATCAAATCATCATCACTCATCCCTATCACTTCTGCTTGATGATTTTTTTGATATTCATAAGAATAAAATTTATGTTGAAATGAGAGAAAAAAGATAATACCTAATAAAATTGAAATACATAAACAAAGACTAGATAAAACAGATACTATTTTAAATCTTTTGTTCATTCAACCACGCTTCCAATTTACGTACAGCTTTTCCACGATGTGAAATAGAATTCTTTTCATCTTTACTCATTTCTGCCATTGTCTTTTGTAATGGAGGATAATAAATAATTGGATCATATCCAAAACCATTTTCACCCTTTGCTTCAAAAGCTATTTCACATTCTACCGTATCCTCAAAAACAATTGGTTCTTCATTTTTTCTTGTAATGGCAATAGCACATACATAACGACAACTTCTATTCGTTTGATCTTTCATCAAATCCAATACTTTTTGATTTTTAATTGTATAACTTGTATCGTGACCTAACCATCTCGCACTCATAACACCTGGTTTTTTATCTAATGCGTCGATTTCTAGTCCAGAATCATCAGAAATAGCCATGATACCATATTGATCAGTCACAGCTTGGGCTTTAATAATTGCGTTATCATGAAATGTAGTACCATTTTCTTCTACTTCATTCATATCTGGAAAATCAGATAATGATTTAACTGTATACCCTTTTGGTTCTAACATTTCTTTAAATTCTTTGATCTTACCAGCATTTCCACTAGCTACTACAATAACTTTATCTTCCATTTTAAAAAACTCCTATTAACTTTTCGTTTTGTAAATCATGATATAAAAAATCATCAATTTCATTTTTTATTGTATCACTGATTTGACTCATTCGTCCTTTCCCTAAAACATACGGATCAATATATCTTTTTTTCGCGTGAATGATCATACCTGATTCATCTTCGATCACATTAGATAAGTTCGTGTATTTGATCCATTTTGAATCATCTTTTATCTTTTGAATGACTTGTTGTTCATCTGTATAAAGATCTTCATATTTTAAAATATTTTGATCTATATATCCTTTGATTAGATTTGCTAACATTTCCATCGCATATCGATCTTGTTTAGAAGAATATAACATTCCACATTTTAAAGCTAGTCGAGTAAATCGTTCTGCGTATATTTCGTGTTGGAACATCATTTCTTCTTCATTCATTTCATTGATACCAATTTGAATATCATAAAAAATATCTTTTATTTCTTCTTTTGAAATAAAATGATAATTCACACCATTAGAAAGTGTATATTCTAATCGATCACTTGATAACTTTGGAGAATCATTATCCGCAATAGGATACAAGTGATAGTTACATACTGATGAAATAGAAATACCATCTTTGTTTAGTAAATGCTGAATCAATGGATCTTTTTCTATGATTTGTCTTGTTTCTATTTCTGTAGATTCTTGATGAATGTAATCTCCATTTAAAAAATCAATCGTATGAGAAAATGCAGGTGTAGAAATATCATGGAACAAACCAGATAAAGCTTGTTTAAAATCATTTGTGAAATAGTAGATAATACTCGCTACCCGCAAAGAATGATCATAGCGTGAATATGGTAATAGATTACAAAATATAGGCAAGCTTGTATAATTGACACCACAATTCATATCTATTTTCTTTAAGCGAAGCATTGATTGACTAGATAAATAAGGTTTTATTTCTTCTGGAATATCAAAAAACATTACAATAAGCCATCTTCTTTCATCTTTTTCAGTTGATATACTGCACCATATTTTCTAGAATCTTCATGAAACGTGACTCCTTTAATTTCAGGTTCAAAAACATTTTGGTAATAATCAGATGCAAAACGATGTTCTACTGCTTCTTGAATCATCTCCATAAATATTGGTTCATCAGTAATATTTCCTGAAATTACAAAGACACTTGCATCTACAATACACTGAATATTATAAATGTAATTCGCAAGTCTTTCACAATACATTTTCACGCCTTCTTTTAAACTAGGATTATCATGATTCAAGCCAAACATGATTTTTAATATATTCATGTTTTCTTTTCCTGTTTTTTGTTTTACACAATCCACTAAACCATCCAAAGAACAACTTAATGCAAACATATCTTGATTATCATAGTTTCTTTCATAACAATCTGTTAAATAAGAAAATTCACCAGCACCAAAATGCGCACCATTAAATATTTTCCCTTCATGGATGATTGCGCCACCAATTCCAGTACCTAGCAACATCAACATAACACCGTGATCAACATTTTTTAACGAACCATATCCAATTTCTGCAAGTGTAGCAGCTTTAGCGTCATTTAATATAATCGTAGGTAAACCTGTTAATTCTTTTAATTCCATTGCGAGTGGTTCATTTCGAATAAAACGATAAATTCCACCTGAATATGCAATACCACATTCTGTATCAATGACACCAGGCATTGTTACAGCTAACCCTTCCACTTCATTTTTATATGAAGTTACTACTTCAACAATCGTATTTAAAAAAGTATTCCTATCATCAACAGGAACCTCTAATTTTCCATGTTTAATAACATCTAAGCAATCTGATGTAATTGACCAACGTAACCATTTACTTCCAATATCAATCGTAAAATATTTTTTCATAACTTTCTCATTTTTCTAAAGATAGCCATTTACTTGTATTTTTTATTTTTATGACTTTCTTGTATTCTTGTATACTTTCTTTATCTAAAGCTACTATTAAAAATTTATCTCGCATTTTACAAACATAATCAGGATCAACATCATAATTAATCATTAAATCCGTTCTATTTTTGGCTTGCACTAAAGTTTGCCAAGTAATTGCACGATAAGCAGGAGAAGTAACTTTATTATTTACATGAAAGATCCAATTGATCATACTTTGATAATAATGAATTTGCCTTTTTAATTCATCTTTGATTTCAATTAAAGATAATAATCTTTCTTCTGGTGGTTTATTAGAATGTCCAACAATATTTGTTGTATTAACTGATTTAACATTTTTGATTTCTTCATTAATTTGTTCTAATTCTAATTCCGTCTTTTTTAAATTAGATTCATAAGTGAAATACATTCTGCATTCCTTTTTATAAAGAAGAAGCCATTCTGCTTTCTCATTTATCATCCTCAAATACCTCATCAATCCATTTATATAAAGCTACTTGTAAAGCACGACGAGTAATCCCATATTGTTCAGCAACTTCAATCTGAGATTTTCCCTCTACACATAAAAGCCAAATCATTACTTTCGCACTCGTACCACATTTATCATCTATATCATTAAAAGTTTCTTCAACAAAATGGACATCATCTTCCAAAAAAGAATAAAACATATCATCACCTTTTGAATTTGAATGATATAAAGATAATGTCGTTTTTTCACTTTTATAAACACGGCAACTAGCTTTAAAAGCTTGCCACTTTTCTTTTTTATTCATGCAAGTATTATAACATAACAAAAGAAAGCCAAGTAGTGCCTTGACTTTCCATAGTATAGATTATTTATGCAACGCGGAGTCCACCAACGTTACGAATTCTTAAAATATAACAACAACCTTCACCGAATGTAGATTCCATCATAGAAATAAATTGATTTGTTGTTTCTTTTTTTACAAATGCTTGAATTGTTCCAGCAAATCCTCCACCATGAACACGATATGCACCATTTTCACCAATGATAGCTTCTGATAAAGCTAGCCCTACTGCAACCGCTTGTGAAGTAGGAGTTGTAGGAACAGAGATGTTTTGAAGATACATCCAAGAGGAATGTCCAGATTCTCTTACAAGTTTTAAAAACAAATCAATATCTTTCTTCTGTAATGCCTCAGCTTCATCTTCTGCGCGTTTCGTTTCTTGTAAGAAGTGATAAGCCCTTAAAAAAGCTCTATCTCCACAAGTCTCTCTGATTTTTTTTACATGAGATAATAAGTCATCCATATTAGTTTGTCCTAATACTTCACATCCTAATACATTCGCTACTGCTTTCATTTCAGCAGGAACTTTAGAATATTCATCACTTAAATCTGCATGAGATGCCTTGACATCAGTAATGATTAAATCATATCCATAATCAGATGGATCAAATGGCACTTTCACAACGATTGGATTTTCAGGGTCTTTAAAATCCATTGCAGCAAACGAGCCCACAGAACAAGCCATTTGATCAAGTAATCCACTTGCCTTCATGAAATAAATATTTTCTGCGTACTGACCAATCTTAGCGATATCTTCACTAGAAACTTTCCCATCATTATATAAATCATTTTGGATCGTTCCTAAAAGGACCTCAAAAGCTGCACTGCTTGACATGCCACCCCCATTGATGACATCACTTTCCGCATAACAAGAAAAACCGCCAGCTTTATAGCCACGTTTGTTTAATCCAGCCGCAACACCACGAATCAAAGCTTCTGTAGTATTTTTTTCACTTTCATTAATTTCTAGTTGAGATACATCAACTGGTTTTACAGAATATCCTTTTGACTGATACGTTACGATTGAATCATTTGTAGGAATGACACAAGCTACAACATCAAGATTTAAAGATGCAGCTAATACTTTTCCTAATTGATGGTCCGTATGGTTACCACCTACTTCTGTTCTACCTGGAGCAGAGAAGATTTTAGCTTCTTGATCTCCAAAAGCATCTTTTGCGCTTTGTAAAATTGATTCATAGCGCTTAGTTTGTGCACTAAGTGCTTGTTCACCATAAAGAGAAATCAATTGATCATTGAGTTTTCCTTCTTGGATGAACGTAATAAGTTCTGAAATTTTCATAATGATCTCCTTGGCTATTTTGCCATTTTTTCAAAAGCATCTTTCGCAGCATTTTGTTCTGCTTGCTTTTTTGAAACACCTTTACCAGTCCCTAAAATGATATTATCCATTACACAATTCATAACGAACTCTGGACAATTTGCTGGACCTTTTTCAGATACAAGTTTATATTGCACAGTACGTTTTTTATCGGCTTGCACAAATTCTTGTAATTTACTTTTATAGTCATGTATCGTTTCAATATTTTCAGGATGGGATAAGCGTGGTGTAATACAATCGTTCAAGATATTATCTACTGCTTTCATACCTTGATCTAAAAATAAAGCACCAAGGAACGCTTCAAATGCATCCGCAATGATTGCATCTTTATTTCTTCCACCTGTTTTTTCTTCACCAGCACCTAATAATAGAAAATCATTTAAATGTAATTCTCTACCATAAATCGCCAATGCTTTTTCACAAACTAATTTTGCACGTAAACGTGTCATTTGTCCTTCTGAAATATTTAAAGGCCAAATTGCACGAGAACTCCACAACTGTAAAACAGCATCACCCATAAACTCTAATCTTTCATTATCATGAAATTGTTTATGTTCATGTGCATAACTACTATGCATAAATGCTTGTTCAATCATCTCAGGATGATTGACAGTAATTCCTCTATTCTTTAACCAATCAATGATCGTCAAAATCAATTCCTCCTTAATCTACATATTCACTATTTTCTATACGTCTTTGTTTAACACTTTCAACAATACGAATATAGTCTGGATTTTCTGGCTGTTGAATGATTTTTAAAGCATCTTCTTTACAAACTTGAATCATATTTGTATCTTCATATAAATTGCCTAAAATCAAATCAGGAACACCAGACTGTCTAGTACCTAGTATATCACCTGGGCCTCTTAAGCGTAAATCTTCATATGATATTTCAAAGCCATTATTCGTTCTAACAAGAACGTTTAATCGTTCTATGACATCTTGATTTTTATTATCTGTCAACAACCAACATTTTCCTTGTTCGTTTCCTCTTTGAATACGTCCCCTAAGTTGATGTAGTTGTGATAAGCCAAATCGATCCGCATCATAAATAATCATACCTGTAGCGTTCACTACATTCATCCCTACTTCTACAACAGTAGTAGAAACAAGTACTTGAATCTGATTATCATAGAATTCTTTCATGACACTTTGTTTTTCTTCAGAACTCATCTTTCCATGTAACATACCAACCTTATAATTTGAAAATAATGCAGTTAGATTTTGTTGCATTTGATATACATCTCTTGCCTTATAATCTTCGTTTTCTTCCACTGCAGCACAGATTACATACAATTGGTGACCAGAATCTAAAATTTCATTGACGTCTGATAAAATGGAACGAAACGAGTTTTCTTGAACAAGTTTTGTGATAGGATCTTTCCTTCCTTCTGGCATTGTTTCTATCGTACTTACATCCATATCACCAAATATCGTGGAAGCTAAAGTTCTAGGAATTGGTGTAGCAGACATCAAAAGAAAATCAGTATTGTTTCCTTTTAAACGTAATGCTTTTCTTTGATTCACGCCAAATCGTTGTTGTTCATCAGCGACAACATAACCCAGATTTTTAAACTTCACAGTTTCTTGAATCAACGCATGTGTACCTACTAAAATATCTATTTCACCTTTTTCACATGCATCTAATATTTTATCTTTATCATGATTACTTAATCCAGAATATAAAACACCTATATGAATAGAATCATCTTTGATCAAAGAACATAAAGAATCATAGTGTTGTTTTGCTAGAATTTCAGTTGGTGCTAATAATGCACATTGATAACCACTCAAAGCGCATGCATATAGTGAAATCACAGCGACAATTGTTTTCCCACACCCAACATCCCCTTGTACCAAACGATACATCGGAGTAGTTGATGAAAGATCTATTAAAATTTGATCAATTGTTTCTTTTTGATCTTTTGTTAATGAAAAAGATAGATCTTGAATCATTTTTTCTATTTTTTGATGAGAAAAGATTTTTGGTTCTTTATATACAGAAAGTCCTTCTTCATTTTTATTTAATTGTAATGCGATAAAGAAACGTAAAAATTCTTCATATTTTAAAGTGCGAATTGCTTGTTTAGTATCATTTTCAGTTTGTGGGAAATGAATTCTTCGAATAGCCTCACTTTTTCTCAATAAACGATATTTTTGTATCATTTCTTCAGGTACATAATCAATCAATTCATTTTGAACAACTTCATATACTTTTTGTATTGAATCTCGAATTGTTCTTTGTTGGATACCTTCTTTTGTTGCGTAGATTGGAGTAATCCTATCGTGTTGTGATAAAGGTTTTGTATCATAATTCATCGCTGTTACTTTGTGATTTCCCATATAGATTCCAGTAATCGTAAGAAGCTGATTCATTTGAAGCTTATTTGCCCAAGGACGATTAAAAATCGTGATTTTAATAACAGAATCATCATGCATCACTTGAAAAGAACTCGTTACAAACCTTCCTTTTCGAAATGTTGAAACTCTACTAACGACTTCTGCTTGAAAAGTAACCTTTTCTTTCAGTTTCCATTGTTCGATTGGTTTTGTACATAAAACATCATAACGAGATGGGTAATAAGATAATAATTGTTCAGAATTTTGGATATGTAATCTTTCTAAAGTTTCTAAACGTTTTTGTGTGAATCGAAAAATTTTGTTTGTTAAATCCATAGCAGTATTATATCTCATTTCTAATATAGAAATTTAGAATCAAAAAAAATTAATAGTAAAAAAATAAATATCAAAGTTTTAACTTTGATACTCATTTGAAAAGTTGATTTGTTTTTTTATGTCTTCTAATAAATCTTCTCTCCCCATCATTTGACATATATTTTCTACAATATCAAACGCAAGAGATTCTCCATCTTCTTCATCATAAGATAACGGTAAAAATAAAAATACATCATGAATTAATAAAGACTTAGCCATTTCATACATATCAGGATTTTTTTCTAACCATTTTTTTAACAATTGATTAGCCTTTAAAAAACCTTTTGATTTCGCACATGGTGTAATAGAATCGCCATAAAACGTATATTCAATCCCATCTTTATTCCAAACAAATTCATCTTGTATTTCTTGTTCCGCAAGACTTTCTACTAATAACGCTGCGGCATCAGAATAAGGCTCATTTTTCAGATAATCTTGTATATCTACAACATAATCTCTTAAATTTCTTTTAATTAGTTGGGTACAAGCAACCAATTGTTGTTCACTTGTTCCATTTAGACCGTCTAAAATATCATCTATATTTCTTTCATAAGAATGACTTTGATCACTCATTTGGAATTTCAAATCATGTAATAAAGCATATAACTTATCTTCGACATCTTTTGGAATATAAGGCATGCTAAGTTCTTTTTTTAGAAGAGCCATCGCCTCAGCATAATTTTTATTTTCAATATTTTCTTGTATCTCTTGTATTACTTCATCATAATAATTTTCCATAGGTTCAGTATACAATGTTATTTTCATCTTCTCAAATAATTGATACAATGAAGTCATGGAAGAAATCATTTTAGTTTCAGATAATCACGGAAAAATAGAACCTTTAAAATACTTAAAAGAAAAATATCCAATTAATGATTATTTTATTCATTGTGGTGATTCTGAATTACACCCATATCAATTGGATGGTTTTTCTAGTGTACAAGGAAATAATGATTACTTCCAAGCATATCCAAATGAAAAAGTTATACAAATTGGACAACATCGTATCTTAGTTGTTCATGGACATATGCACATGATTTATGGACAACCGCAAATATTAACAAATTACGCAAAGAAATTAGATTGTGATATTGTATTCTTTGGTCATACACATGTACCACAAGATATAACATTAGATGGGATACGTTGTATAAATCCAGGTAGTATTTGGCATAATAGAGATGGCTCTAAGCCAAGTTATATGATCATTCAATTAGATGGGGAAAATATAAAAGTAGAAAAAAAATTTTATAATTTTTAAAAAACCTCTTGCCAAAAGCACTACTCTTTGGTATATTATTAATCGCTGTCTTGGTAGCTCAGCTGGATAGAGCACCCGCCTTCTAAGCGGACGGTCAGGAGTTCGAATCTCCTCCAGGACACCATCTCAAAACACTGTTTATTAAAACAGTGTTTTTTGTTATAATTTTGATATGAATTTAAATTTATATCCCTATAACTTTTATATATTGTGTATAAGCGCATGTCTTGCAATCCTCTTTTTGATCATTACATTCATGCATTTAAGCACGTTAGAAAAAACATTAAATAAAGAAAAATGTTACGTAAGTAATATCCAACATTACATTGAACTTTCTCAAATCAAAATACAATCAATCAAAGAAAAATATAAAGAAGAACATAAAAACGATAAATATTATAAAATACTGATTCCAATCCTTTTAGCTATCTATTCTACATATCAAAATGATGATGAATTAAAAGGATTCAAAGGTTATCGCACTGCTACAAAAAAAGTAATCAAAAACAAAATGCAAAAGCGTTAAAAAGAGATGTATCTTAAATACATCTCTTTTATTCTCTTCATATTTTATAGAACAGTTCCTTGATAAACAAACATTCCAATCAAGCTAATCAATATTCCTACAACAATGACTAATAATACACATTTCATAATTGACCAATTCTTCTTTGTCAGAAGAACATAGAAAGAATATGTTAGTACAATACCTAATAATGCTGGAATATATGGCATTGATAGAATCGTTTGTAATGAAGATAATTGCACACAATTCACAAATACATTTGATATAAAAGCATATCTACTATTTAATGCAATTAAACTACCAATTGTGAATATACCCATAATTTGAGTTGCGTGTTTCAATGCTTCTTTTTGTTTGATTGCTTTTTCCATGATCTTAGTACCATTGTTATAACCAACTTGAATCAACCAAAATCTAGTAATAATTGTTAGTAAGATAGATAAAACAATAAATGCAATTACAGGTAAAATATTTCCATTAATCGCTGATGAACAACAACCAACTGCGAGCAATGATAATAGAAATAAACACATTACAGAATGAGACAAACTATTACATAATACATTCATTGTTGTTCTTGTTGAACGAATTGTTTCTAAATCAGCCTTTTGTGCTTCTAAAGATAGAATAACTCCCATAGATAATGTAGAAAAGAATGCACCTGTTTCCACATATTCTAAATGATGACCTAAACTTAACTTTAGATCCGTTTCATTTTCATGAATCTTTTTTAATGCTGGTGCTAATGCCCAACACCATCCATTTGCTTCCCCTGTTTCAGCATTCTTTCCTGCAGAAATAAGAAGAGAACGCAACGCAACCTTATTTAAAGTTTTCTTATCTAAAGGATATGCTTCATTTTGATTTTCATAAACACCTGTTCCTACCACCATTTTTCTGCACCTCCTTTAATTGTATTAGTTACTTTTACTTCTTCTTTTTGATTGGAAGATATACTTTCGTTTTGATAATGATGAAAATCATAACAAGCTAACGCAACCGCAATACATGCAACAATTGTTCCTGAAATCGTTGATGTCGTTGTAGATAATAACAACAATCCAAACGCACATCCCGCAAAGAATGCACCTGGAACATCTTTGAAGCCAATGTTTCTCAATAAAATCGCAAAGGCAATACAAGGCATTAAAATCGCAATAGCGTGGATTCCTGATAAAACATAAGGATATGTTGAAACAAAAGTTGTTAAGGTAGTTTGGATAGAATCTAGTTTGCTAGATAAAACATACGCAAAACCAACATAAGCAATACAAGCTAGAATAACACTCACGAACATCTTTATTCCAATTGATTTAATATTTGCTTTTTCAGCATCATTACGAATGGATGGAACAAACACTAAATTCACTAAAGATAATAAATATTCTACACATAATCCTAAAGCTAGAATGGAAGATGCAGTAGAAATAGCAGTCGAAGAATCTGTGCCATTAGATACTAAGTAAGTAGCAGTAATGGAACTAATGAAGAATCCAGATGACACTGGTGCATATTCACCATAAGCTTCATAACCAATATAATAAAGTTCTAATGTTCCTCCTACAATCATTGCTTCTGTCGTATGACCTAAACAAGCTCCTAATAAAGTACAAGTAATCAATGGTCTTTGTAGAACATGTGTAAAACAATATTTGTCTAACACAATGATCAGTACCATGATTAAAGGTAAAACTGACATAATTTATAATTTCCTTTCTTTCATGCGTTTCTATTATATCAAATTATGATAAACTTTAACTATCGAGGTAATATACAATGATCATTAAAAGTAAACGAGTTTATATCACTGGTGTATTTACACCAGCTTGTCTAGAAATTCTAAATGGAAAAATCAATCATATCTATGCATATGATGAAATAGAAGCTGATATAGATTATGGGACTAATAGAATCGTCCCTGGTTTCATTGATATACATTGTCATGGTGCATATGGATTTGATACAGATACTGCTGATGAACAAGGTCTAAGAAATTGGGCAAAAGGAATCGTACAAGAAGGCGTTACAGGTTTTTTAGCTACTACACTCACACAATCTCATGAAGTATTGGAAAAAGCTGTTAAAAACGTCGCAAAAGTACATGACACTAACGATTATGAAGGCGCAAGAATCTTAGGCATTCACTTTGAAGGACCATATTTAGATATGAAGCACAAAGGAGCGCAACCTCCTGAAGCTATTGTTTCCCCTAATGTAGAAGAATTCAAACAATATCAACAAGCAGCAAATGGATTAATCAAAGTTATCACAATGGCTTGTGAACATGACAAAGATTTTGCCTTAACAAAATATGCTTCCTCTCATGGTGTAGTGGTATCTATGGGGCATTCCGATACAACATTCCAACAAGCATTGATGGCAGTAGCTAATGGTGCTAAATCAATTACGCATACTTATAACGCAATGACACCTTTCTCGCATAGAGAAAATGGTCTTGTTGGATGTGCACTTAGATTACATGATTTATATTCTGAAATTATTTGTGATTGTAATCATTCTACTCCAGAAGCTTTAAATATTTTCTTCAAAACAAAAGATCCTGATAAATGTATCATGATATCTGATGCTTTGATGTGTAAAGGCTTTGAGCCTGGACAAGTATTTGATTTTGGAGGACATGATGTTGTAATTTATCCGGATGGAAGTGCTCATCTAGTTAAAGAAAAAAATTTAGCTGGTTCTACAATGAAAATGAATGAAGGTCTAAGAAACTTAGTGGAAAAAGCACTTGTTCCATTTGATATAGCGCTCAATTCATGTACTATCAATCCTGCTCGATTATTAAAAGAAGATGATCATATTGGTAGAATATGTGCAGGATATGATGCAAATATCGTTGTATTAAAAGATGATTATTCTGTAGAACAAACCTTTGTACAAGGAATCAAACAAATTTAAAAAGTGAAGGAAAATTAATTCCTTTATTTTTTAAATAAGATAACCACTCTAATTTATAGCTAATGTAAAGAATAGAAGATATTCATTACGTATCAGAAAGGTCATAGACGATGAACAATAAAAGCAAAGAAAGTTTGATTCAAAAAAAGTTATTTCGAGAAACTTGTGTAGTTATGGTTTGCCAAGCATTATCACAACAAGGTTCTGGTTTTATTGATGGACTTATAACAAGTATTTTTCTTGGAAGTATGGCAATGGGAGCCTCAGGAATTACGCAGCCTTTTTTCAGTATTATCGGAGTTTTTTCTGGCATGTTAATGCTAGGAACACAAAAATTGTTTATTGATTTTTTAGGAAAAGGTGAAAAAGAAAAAGCAAGAATCGTTCTATCAACTGCTATCACAGTATCAATCGTTCTATCTATTGTCTTATTCTTGTTACTTTTCTTTGCTGCTGGGCCTATTGTACAGCTATTGGGCGCTAGAGGAAATGCAGCTAATCTATATGCCGATGCTAAAAATAATTTAATTGGCCTTTCTCTTGGAGTTCCCGCTTTTATTCTTGTGCCTGTATTAACACCAATTGCTCAATCAGAAGGTAAAATAAAATATGTTGGAATCTCAATTGCTATTATTGCATTAGCAGATATTATATTAGATTTGGTTGCAGTACAAATTGGATGGGGGCTATTTGGTATGGGACTTGCAACAAGCATTGCTCAGTGGTTAGGATTCTTTATTATTCTTGTTCCATTATTAATGAAGCCAATCATATATCCTTCTATAAGAATCTGTAATATAAAATATCTTATTGATATTTTAGAAATCGGAATACCAATTTTCGTAAGACGGACATGTAATACACTTCGACCAATCCTCGTTAATACCATTGTAATTACTATTGGTAGTGGTACTGCCATGAGCGCAATGTCAATGCGAAATAATTTTTCAAATATTACAGAATGCCTATCAAACGGTATTGGAGCAGCCTACATTTTACTAACTTCTTTATACGTTGGAGAACAAAACAAAGATGCGCTTAATACGTTGCGAAAATCTAGTATGAAACGTGTTTTGTTTATTGAAGTTTTATTTGCTTTCATAATCTACATTTTGGCCGTTCCTATTACTGATCTTTATGTAAACGATAATCTACAGGTTAGAAATTATTTAATTGTCGCAATTCGTTGCATTGCAATAAACACACCTTTATTAGCGGTTAGTGAAGTAATTCAATCTTATGCACAAGGAATTGGAAAAATAAATCGTTCCAATTTACTTAGTCTACTAAGTAGACTAGTTTATTTGGTAATCTCTATATTTGTATTAGGTAATTTATTTGGAATCTCCGGTATATGGATGGCATTTCCAGTAGCATCTTTACTTACAATAGTTACGGCAATCACAATGGAATATTTTGAAAGCAAGAAAAATGGTATAGAGTTATTATTTCCAATACCAGAAGAATGTAATATCAATGACAATGATAAAATTGTTCAAAGAATTGATGAAGGAGAAGATGCAATTAACCAAATCGTCAAAACATCAGAAGATATTCATTCTTTTTGTATACAACATGAAATTGATGAAAAAAGAGCTATGTTTGTAGCGCTATGCTATGAGGAAATAGCTTGCAATATTTTTGAACATAATACTTCACAAAAAAGAAGAAAAATTTCTATTGATGTTTTTATTTCTATTACAGATAACAATGTAAATATTCGTTTACGTGATAATTGTAGAAAATTTGATATCGTTGAAAAGTATAATACTTGTAAATATGATCCAGAACATCCCGAGAAAAATCTAGGCATTCGTGTTGTTATGAAAAGTGCGAAATCAGTTGAATATGTAAATACATTTGGAATGAATAATTTAATTATCACTTTATAATCTCCACCTCATTATCTATATTCAAGCTTAATTGTTCCTGTACACGTTTTAACTTTTAGAGTTATTTCTTTTTTTGCTTGTGATGATACTGACAAGCACTACAACTGATACAGAAAACATCGCAACCCAAACGGTATAAGGTGTCATATCAGCTGTCTTAGGGTTCTCGATTATTTCACCACCGACGCTCACGCTATTACTGTCTGCATCCAATGTAGATGAAGAATCCACATCTGTAGAACTATTATCCGGTGTAATGGACGCTGTTTCATCGTTTGGCATTGAGTTATTTTTCTCATTACTATCGATCACACCATTAGTGTCTGTAGATGACGTAGCTGAAGGATTCACGTTTGTAGAACCATTTCCTGGTGTGACGGATGGTGTTTCACTGTCATCTCCTTTTTCATTTGATGTATAGATGTTCACAAACTCCATCTTATCAGTTTTTTCAACTTTTTCTAGAATCAGGTATCCCGGATAATTAGGATTTTCCACAAAATTCACAACGTAGTAGCATAGTTCTTCTGTTCCCTCATCTGTCTCCTCACGAGAAACCAAGAATTTCGTGTCGCTATAAGTCCATTCTTCTTCATCGCCAGATTTTAAACTTATATAAATTCCGTTATTTTCTAGCATCTCGTTTATCAGTTCAGGGTCGCCATAGAGCTTTATCATTCCATTAAATGTACCTGTACCATTGGTTGTTACACTAGCTTCAATATGTGGAACCTCCAACACATAATCATTTATATCAATATTAAGTTCAAATGTATGTTCTCCCACAGGTGCAACACTTCCACCATGTTCAACCTTTACTGAAAACGGTATCTCGTAAGCTACAAATGTAGTGTATTCACGAGTAATGGTAACACTACCGTCTGCATTCTCCTTTATCTTATTGTAATAATCAGCGTCGTCTGTCATAATGCCATTAACACTGTCAACAAGTGTATCATTAATGACATAACCTTCCTTTGGAGTAAGTGTTATATCAAAGAAATAATATTTATCAGCCTCAGCTTTTTGTGTCTTATCAGTTATTTTTGTATATTTGTAATTATTCAAATCATACTCATACCAAACAACATTATAGCTCGTGCTATCCAATGGATTTGTAGTAACGGTAGGTGTATAGTCAAACATCTCTCCCGCCACTGGCTCTTTTACTGTTATGTCAGCGTTCTGAATCCGCAATATTTCAATCTCATCAAGCTCAAAATCTAGATTGATATGTGTATCATCCGTTTTATAGCTCTGCTTACTTTTTATCTCACTATTAAGCGTACCACTAGCTCCTTCAGCAACCAAACACTTTGTTGAATCGGTAGAAAGAACGACACTTAACGTATATTTAAAACCTTTCTCAAACTTCTGGGCTTCGTCCATTTTGTTTTTTATACCATCTGCACTCTCACAGAACCATGTATAACTATCGATTATATATGGACGCGCGTTCCAACCATCTGGTTCAATGGTTGGAGTGGATGGCGTATCGCCAATAACCGGTTCTTGAACACTTACTTGAAAATCCGAAAGTACTTCCGCTGTTTTAACTATATAATATCCAGTAAGGGTACGATTATTTTCAGAAATTTGAGAATAGCTTGCAAGGACACCATTTACCGTATCATCAAATTTATAAGCCCCATAATTTATTGTATATCCCTCTGGGACGGTAAATACAGCCACCAACACATACTTCGTATTTTCGGCAAATGTCTCCCCGTCTTCTATGTTGCCTAAATCGCGGATATTATTGCCCTTATACCATGTATATTCTCGTACAGTAATAAGTTCAGAATTTGTAGTTGGCTTCGTGCTTTTTATGTCGTTTCCTATCGTCATATCTGCCGTAGCATTTACATGTAAAACAGTATCATCCCCACCGCTCGCAAAAACTGGTACCGTAATAAGTGGTATCATAAGCAAGCAAAATGCAACTAACGACGTTATTCTCTTCTTCATAATAAAAATCCTTTCAATCACAATTTTCACATTACTAATTTAGCCTTCTTCATTTCAAATTTTTCTTTTTCCATTCTTTTTTATATTGAAATGTACCATTAGATAAATCTGTATAATCAAAATCTGCATGCATGTTCCCATCTTTATCTAAAGTCATTGTCATATTGCTCCAAAGATGTTTTTCCTTTGCTCGTTCTGGTGCAACAAAAGAATCAATTTTAGTAAATGTGTTATCTAAATCTGATTCAGATACACCTTCTAGGTCATAACACTTTATGTATTCATTTCCTTTTTTTACATAAAAGGAAAAAGAATAAGAATTTTCACCATATTCTAGATATACAATCAATTTTGAAAAATCTGATTTCATGTAACCACTTAATTCATCGTAAATATTTTGATATATCTTTTCATTCATCATATTGATTTCTCACTTTCATTTTTAAATACGACCACATCTTTATCTCCATCAATACTGTATGCATATTTGATAGCTGTAGGTCGAGTAGATTCACCTTCATATATTGGCTCTACTTTCACTCTCACATCCGCACCATCCTTCACTGCATTTGCTAAAGTGTTTTCTAATTTTGCATAATCACCACGATTTAGTTTCATATCCATTGGAACTAAATTTTCTAATTTATTACTGCCTTCAAATTGGAATGCAACTAAATGGCCTCTATCATCCCCAACTTGATACTCCTGTGATTCAATTTCTTTAACATTTTCCGTATCACTTCTTGAATAGCCAGGGTCTCGCATTCTCAATTTTCCTTCAGCAGAAATAGTCCGTCCTTGCTCATCCGTTTTATATTCATATCCATTTTTAGTGAATTCATTATTTGGAAACAAAGAATCACCTTCTCGATATACTTTTCCATTGTCATCTTCATAACAAAGTTTTGATTCGATAGCATCTTCATTTCGAAAATCCTTTTTCCAATAGTCATCTGCTTCTTTTAGAGATTGCTTAGTATCAGATCCTATTTCTTTATATCTTTCTATTTCATTACTTTTAGATTCTACTACTTCAGGTTTTGATATATCTATCTTCATAAAATCTGCACACCTTTCTTGTTTAGTTCTGTAAATTTCAAATAAATATCTTTATATGAAATATCCAATCTTACCTGCTCACTTAAAATGAGAGCAATTGCTAAATTTATCTGTTTAGCAGAATACTTTTTAATAGATGGTTCCAATGAATCAACAACATTTCTCAACCAATCTTCTAACCCATCATATTCAATTGATTTATTAATTGCTTCTTTTGCATTTAATAAATCATATAACAGGCTTCTGAGTGATTCAAAGTCTTCTTTAGCATCAATATAATCAAGAAAATCTGTTTTAACGATTGTATCTAAACGTGACTTCAAAATTATATCTTTCATTTCTTTCAAATCTTGCTTATCACTCTTATACATTAATTCTTGATTCATGATGCAGTCCAAAAGTGATTTTGATATTTCTTTTGAATTATCTAAAACCTTCTCTTTTGGATCATACTTATAATTAAAAAATTCTTTGTCATATTTTTCTATTTGACATAATACAGGTTGAATCCATTCGTTTTGATAGACTGCTGCAACACCACAAGGAAGTTTTGCAAGTTCTGTGATTTGGTCATCATTAAGATTTGCTGATTTCCCAACAAGCACTCTATCTTCTTGATCTGGTAGTCTCATGATAATCTTTGTATTTGTATTTCTAATAACAGATTTATCTAATAATCCTGGTGCTTGATCTGCAATGATAAATCCTTCACCATAAGTACGCATTTCAGCAATTGCATTTGCTAGCATTTCTACGCTCTTTCCTGCCAAATTTGCTCCTTCTAATGCTTGAGAAGAAGATGTCTTCTTTAATAAGTTGTGTGCTTCTTCCAATACTGTGATATGTTTTAATTCTGCATTCATTAAGCCACTTGTCATTCTATATTCTTGTAGTTTCATGACAAGTAATCCCATAATTAATGATTTTGTTTCAGTTGAACCAACTCTGCTTAGGTCAACGATTGCATTGTTATCAAATAGTTCTTCATTAGATATCTCATCTGAAGAAAATAAAATTGCATTTAAACCTGTTGTCAAAGATTGTAATCTTGTTAATAAAGAGCCTTTGTATGCACCTTTGTTGTCTGAATCATATTCACTGTTATCGATGATTTCTCTAACATTTCTACAAACATCACTAAAATCAGGAAATAGTTCTTCTCCATATTTGTTTGTTGAAGCTACTAGATTCCATCCACAATCAGAATATGATTTTTCAACTGCCTGTTTTAAGACTGCCGGCATTGCTGCATACATTGGCCAACATACATTAAATATCTCAACCAATCTATCAATATGTTCTAGAACATGAATATCACTCGGAAAACTAAATGGATTGATTTTCAATAAATCAGATAATTTTGGATTCGTGCCATAGACCGCTACATCTTTATCATTACCAAAAACATTCTTATATTCACCTTTAGCAGGCTCTACCACTAAAAATTTGCAACCATTCTTTCTTGTCTTTGAAAGCAATTGATAAATTGTATTACTCTTACCAGAACCAGTACTACCTGTAATAAACACATGTGAGGTCAA
Organism: Lachnospiraceae bacterium; assembly: GCA_963638375.1. Lineage (GTDB taxonomy): Bacteria > Bacillota_I > Bacilli_A > Erysipelotrichales > Erysipelotrichaceae > Bulleidia. Next base: position 2,235 of record CAVHRL010000029.1, on the reverse strand, counting down.
TTGATCTTGTTCCAACTCAACCGTGTTATTTTCAGCATGGTTCATATGGAATATGTTACCCAATGTTATTTTCTTGGATTCGATATTTTCTCTATATGTGATAATGTTTCTTCCAAACTCTGCGCATTCTAATACTGGAAGACCCACAACTGATTTCTTTGGGAAATTCAAAGAATACGCTAATTCCTTTCCAGATAAGCTTGTTGTGGCAGTAACGACTGTTGGATATTCTGTAAACTCTTCATCTTGTTCTATTACTTTTGGATTCAATGCAAATAGTGGTTGTCTAAACTCTCTTAGATATTTACAGATTTCTTTAGCAGTATCTTTTTCTTCTTTTACTGAGCCTCTCCACAAATTGATTGCAGATTTTGTCATGTAGGATTCTTCGCCTAATGTCAAAGCTAGATAGGAGTGCGCAACATTATTTGCGATATGTTGGTCTTCACTTAAAATATATGCAGCAAAATCCCACATACCAAGTGCAGTACTCTGTTCCAAACGTTTCATCTGTGATTCTAAAAGTTCCAACGTGTGTTTGATATTATAATTTATAAAAGTTTGTGTGATTCCTTCGTTCTTTCCAATCATTGCCGTGACAGTTGATGATCTAGCGAAGTTTGCTCCAAAATTTGCACCGAAGCTAGTGGCTTTTGAAATTCCAGCTGTTTTTGAAACTGTCTTTGATACTGCTTTGCCTAAGCTATTAGCCACAGCATTTCCTGTTGTTTTAGCAAAGCTATTACTAGTGAGCTTTGTTTTTATGTCAGAAACTGCATCTGTAAAGCTTTTGGTTGCAGTGTTGCTAGTGCTACTATTTCTTCCATGTGAATAATTGGCTCCAATCCCCAACTTTTCACCTATTTTTATATTTGCATTCGCACCTAAAGTATCACTTATTCCTTCCGTTTGGGTTAGAGATTCTGCATCGCTAATTGAGTGCGTATTTCCTTTAGAAATAGATTGCGAATAACCTTTAGTATCTGTCTCAGAATAACTTTCTGTTTTTGTCGATTGTTCATTTTCAGTAACACCATCTGCATTTGTCGTTGCATAGTTATTGCCATTTTGAATACCTGCACTAGCTCCAACATTTACACCCATCGTTGCAGAAGAACTTTCTGAGTTATTTTCCGTGTAATGATAATCCGTAGACCATGAAGCATATGGTGCAAGACCTGAATAGAATTCACCAATTATTAATTTTCTTTCTTCCACATCTTGAATTGGCGTAGCTAATAAGATGATTGTATATTCTTCTTTCTTTTCTTTTGGTATGATACCATCCAAAAGTTTTTCAATCGTTTGACTGATGAATTTTTCAGATTTCTCTGTTGGTATATTGGATGCAGTCGCAACAGAATATTCTTTATCATTATTCAAGCATGGCAAAACACCTATACCATCATCTTTCCATTCCGAGCCTGGAAAATTCCCACGAATAGCTTGTTTTAATCTCTCTTTATAATCGTTAACTTCTACACTACTATTTGCGTTTTTATTATTACAAACGCCTAAATAAACATTTGTTTTATTACATGTTCTATTAAAAACAAGAGCGATGTTGCAATCTTCATTTGATAAAACAGCATAAACATTAACTAGCTTTTCTAAATTGTTTTCGTTTTTATCAGTCACCCATTTTGTTATATTGAAATATCGAATATTATATTTACTATCAAATACTGAATCATATTCAGCTGATGATTCTATTGGAAGATATAATTCTTTGATTTGTGATAAATACGCATTAAAAATTTCAATACTACTAGCCGCTAGTAAGCGATTGGTTCTTTCTTGCGTTGCTGCAGAGTGTGGATCTGGCATCTCCAATAAATAAGATTCTCGTTTTTGTTGTACTTTTTCGATTTGTTTAGGACTAAGTACAGATAAATCTGATACTGCATCTCCTGCCTTTTGGGCAGCTTTTTTCACTAAATTCTTCACTCCCATAACACACCTCTGTTTACTCCGAAGTCTTAGTAGACATTAATGATTCTATTGTTTCTAATGATTGTTTGATTGTCATTTGGTCTTTTTCTAATTCAGCAATATCTTGTGCATCTTTTTTTATCATCTCGGATAAATCTTTAAGTGTTGGATTATAATCTGTAATATTTTGTTCAATCAGAATATTCAAATTTTCTTTCCAACTCTTAAAGCTAATCAAACAATTCTCATTGATTCTTTTCGAGATTTCTTTAACATTTTCTCTTATCTTTTTATTATAAATAT
>CAVHRL010000028.1:0-21642 GCA_963638375.1 Lachnospiraceae bacterium | reverse complement strand
TGCGTGTTCAATTTTATGATCCATGTCACTATATAGATATACATTCATTGCTTTGATATTAGCTTCTTTTAAAATGGCTTCTGAAGCTCTACCAATGATGATACAAGGTTTCTTTGCAAGTTTTATGATTACTTCTCTTTGTGCATAAAATACACAATCATATTTTGAACCATTTCCAAATAAGGTATCAATGATTTTTTCACCATCACCCATTTCTTCTGAAACCTTTGTTAATTGTTTTTCTGTTAAACCAGAATCATTCACTGTGGCTTTAATAAAATCTTTATCATACCAAGGAATATTCAATTTTTCAGATAATAGTTTTGCTACACTTCTACCACCTGCAGCGTATTCTCTTGTTATTGTTATTACTGGGATATTGTATTCGCTCATATTATTTCTCACTTATTTCTTTGAAAAAATTGCATTCTTCATCATTACATAATTTCGCGTCATTTAAATTAATATTACAGTGAAACACATGTGTAAGAGGATTCTCTTTATTTCCATAGTGTCTATAAATAAATGGTACATCATTCTTTTCTAATACTGGAATTAATTTAGATGGTGCATCTTTTAAGAAATCACCAGGACAAGTCATGATAAAACATGGTGGGAAATTTTCTGTAATGAAATTAATAGAACTTATTTCATAGAATTCTTCATTTGTTCCTTTGTTTGGTAAATAATCTTCCATTAATTTAGCAGTATCTCCTAAAGATTCTGGTTGCATGAGATAGACACCACAATTTAACGCAATAGCTTTAAATTCGAAATTTGTTGGTAATGTATAAGGTATTTTATATTCTTTATTTGTTAAAGCACAAGCAAATAAAGATAACATATGTGCTCCAGCACTATCTCCTACCCCAAATATATGATTTGTATCAAAACCAAATTCTTCTTGATGATTTATGATCCAATTACAAACAGTTGTAGTATCTTCAAAAGAAGCAGGATATTGATATTCTGGTGCCAAACGATAAGAATAATTTACAACAGCGAATCCACGTTCAGCCAAATTCATGCAGTACCATTGGTATACATCTTTGTCTCCATATACCCAACCACCACCATGAATACTTAAAATGACAGGTAGTTTACCATCTAAATTTTTAGGCCTATATACATCTAATAAATTCCATTTTTCATCTTTATTATCGTAACGTATGTTATCATAATGAATAATATCATCAGGAATATGATTGTTTTTATCCCTCTCTGCATCACCCATAGAAAAAGTTTTTCGTATTATATCTGAATATTCACTCATATTAATCTCCAATCAACTTTATTATTATCACGCAATATACAAAAAAAAGCTATCTCTAATTGAGATAGCTTACGTAACAATAAATTAAGCGTTCTTAGCTAAAGCAGCTTTGATCTTATCAGTTAGTAATGGAACGATCTTATTTAAATCACCAACAATACCATAGTCAGCTACATCAAAGATTGGAGCTGTTTCATCTTTGTTGATTGCGATAATAATATCAGATTCTTCCATACCAGCAACATGCTGAATAGCACCAGAAATACCAATTGCGAAATATACATGAGGACGTACTGTTTTACCAGTTTGACCAACTTGTAATTCCTTAGGTTCCCAACCATTATCTACAACAGCACGAGAACAAGAAACTGTACCATGTAATACTTCAGCTAAATCTTCAAGAAGTTTGAAGTTTTCTTTAGAACCAACACCACGTCCACCAGATACAAGAATCTTAGCTTCAGCAATATCAGCAACGTTAGAAACTTCCTTAACAACCTTTTCGATTTCTACATAGCAATTGTTCTTTTCAAGAGCTGGTTTCCAGTTAATAACTTCTGCCTTAGCACCCTTGATAGGATCAATTTTTTGCATAACTCCAGGTCTAACCGTAGCCATTTGAGGACGGTTATCAGGACAAGCAATAGTAGCGATTGTATTACCACCGAATGCTGGACGTGTCATTAATAATTGTTGATGTTTTTGTTCTTGGTTAGGACCAGCAACAAGTGGGAAATCACCAATTTCTAAGACTGTACAGTCAGCAGTTAAACCAGTTTGAACTCTAGCACTTGTTCTTGGACCTAAATCACGTCCAATAGCTGTAGCGCCAACAAGTACGATTTCTGGTTTGTATTCATTAATATAACCAGCTAATGCTTGTGTATATGGTTCTGTTCTATAATCCTTTAATTCAGGATCATCAATAACAACAACTCTATCTGCACCATATTCAGCTAATTCATCAGTTAATCCACCAACATTTTCACCGATTAATACTGCAGTTACAGTTTTATCATCAAGATCTTTTGCAAGCTCTCTAGCTTTACCAAGAAGTTCCAAGGCAATGTTAGAAAGTTTTCCATCTACCTGTTGAGCATAAATTGCAATGCCCTTGTATTCATCAAGATTCTTTTCAATCATTGTTTATTCCTCTTTTCTTCTTAGATAACATGCTTTTCAGTAAGTACATTTAAGATGTAATCAGCAGCATCTCCATCTGATTCAGGAGTAACTGTTGTTCCCTTACCTTTAGCTACCTTATCACTAGCCTTTGCAATCTTTGTTGGAGAACCTTTTAAGCCGATGTTTGAATCTTCAACATCTAAATTTGCTCTTCCCCAAACAGTAACAAGTTCATCTTTATGATCTAAAGCATAGAAGATTCTTCCTGGTTTCATATATCTTGGTTCATTCAATTCAGCTAAGCAAGTAACTAAAGCTGGTAATTGAGCTTTAACCATCATATAGCCATCATCAAAGACTCTCTTAACTTCGATTGTTTTATTCGTTGTATCACAATTTAATTCCTTAGCATATGAAATCATTGGAAGACTTAAATGTTCAGCAATCTGTGGTCCTACTTGAGCAGTATCACCATCGATAGCTTGACGACCTGTAATAATTAAGTCATATTCCATATTCTTTAATGCACCAGCAATTGTAGAAGATGTTGCCCAAGTATCAGCACCACCAAGTACACGGTCTGTTACTAATAATGCATCATCTGCACCCATAGCAATACCTTCAACTAATACATCTTCTGCCTTAGGAAGACCCATTGTTAATAATGTAACCTTGACGTTTTCAGGATCTTGATCCTTGATACGAAGAGCTGCTTCAAGACCAGCCTTGTCATCAGGGTTCATGATAGCAAGCATAGCGCCTCTATCCAGTGTTCCATCAGCTTTGAACTTAACTCCACCAGCTGTATCAGGAACCTGTTTTACACAAACTACGATTTTAAACATGTTTGATTTCCCTTTCTATTACTTTAGAAGATCTCCGGAGATTACCATTCTCTGAACTTCAGAAGTACCTTCGTAGATCTCAGTGATCTTAGCATCTCTCATCATTCTTTCAACTTCATATTCTCTGATATAACCATAACCACCAAGTAATTGTACACACTTAGTTGTTACATCCATTGCTGTTTCAGCAGCAAATAACTTTGCTTGAGCAGCTTCAACAGAGAAACGATCCTTAGTTCTCTTAGCTTCTGCAGCTTTATAAACTAATAACTTAGCAGCTTCTACTTCAGTAGCTAGATTTGCTAATTGGAATTGTGTATTTTGGAATGCAGAGATAGAACGTCCAAATTGCTTTCTTTCTTTTACATAAGCAATTGTTCTATCTAATGCTCCTTCTGCTAAACCTAAAGCTTGAGCAGCGATACCAATACGTCCACCATCTAGTGTTCCCATTGCGATTGGGAAACCTTTTCCACGAGGACCTAATTGATTTTCAACAGGAATATGACAATCTTGGAAAATCAATTCATATGTAGCAGAACCTCTGATACCCATCTTGTGTTCTTTAGTACCGAATGTAAATCCTTCTGTACCCTTTTCAACAATGAATGCTGTGAATTTCTTTTGTTTTCCACGTTTTGTTTCAACGATATCAGTATAAGCAATGATGATATAAACATCTGCTTCTTTACCATTTGTAATAAAGCACTTTGAACCATTTAAAATCCATTCTTTACCATCTTCACTTAATACAGCTTTTGTTTGAACACCTTGTGCATCAGTACCAGCACCTGGTTCTGTTAAACCAAAAGCACCAAGTTTTTCACCTTTCGCTAAAGGTACTAAATACTTTTGTTTTTGTTCTTCTGAACCATAATGTAAGATTGGATCACAACACAAAGAACTGTGTGCAGAAACAATTACAGATGTTGTACCACAAACTTTAGCAAGTTCTTCAACACACATAACGTATGTTAATGGGTCACATCCTTGGCCTCCATACTGTTCAGGAATAGCAATTCCTAGGAAACCATTCTTTGCCATCTTATCAACTGTAACACGTGGGAATTCTTCTGTTTCATCTGTGTCAATTGCTAGAGGCTTTACTTCTTTTTCGGCGAAATCCTTAAATAAGGATTGTGCCATAGTATGCTTTTTATCAAGCTGGAAATCCATTATTTTCTCCTCCAAATTTCCTTCTATTGAAACTAGAATGAATCATTCATTCTAGTAACAAACAATTTTATTTTTTATCTACTGGTGTCTTTGTGCGGTCTGCATTATAGATGTAGAAACCTCTACCAGTCTTAACACCTAAGTGACCAGCACGAACCATCTTTCTTAATGTTGTACAAGCTCTATATTTAGGATCTTTTGTTTCATTGTAAATTACATCCATGATAGCTAATACAATATCTAAACCAACATAGTCACCTAATTCTAGAGGTCCCATTGGGTGATTAGCACCTAGTTTCATTGCTGTATCAATTCCTTCTATATCAGAAATACCTTCTTGATATACAAAGATACCTTCATTGATTAATGGAATTAAAATTCTATTAACTACGAAACCTGGAGCTTCATTTACTTCAACAGGTGTCTTACCTAATTTAACAGAAATTTCCTTAACTGTTTCTACATCAGCATCTGGTGTATTAGCACCTTTAATAACTTCAATGAGCTTCATAACAGGAGCTGGGTTGAAAAAATGCATACCAATAACTGGCTTTTTAAGACCTGCACCAATTTCCGTTACAGATAATGAAGAAGTATTTGTTGCGAAAATACAATTTTCATTCTTAACGATATTTTCTTGTAGATCTTTAAAAGTTGCTTTTTTAATATCCATAACTTCTAAAGCTGCTTCAACAACAAGATCAGGATCAACAGCTTGAGAATTCAAACCAGTAACGATCTTATCTAATAGAGCATCTTCATCAGCTTGTTCCATCTTTCCTTTAGCAACTCTTTTATCAAGAGCTTTCTTAATGTTAGCTTTACCACCATCAGCAAATTCTTGCTTGATGTCACATAGGTAAACTTTTTCAACATCTGCACATTGTGCAAATGTTTGTGCAATACCACGGCCCATTGTGCCGGCGCCAATAACTGCTACTTTCATTTTTTATCTCCTTTTATTTATTTTGAAAAGCTACGTGTTTTACTTTAGCTGGATCATCTTTTTTTCGTAAGAAGTTTGCCATACCTTCTTTTTGATCTTCTGATTCAAAGCAATCACCAAATAATTTTTCTTCAACTACAATTGCTTCATCCATATTTACTTGTAAACCATCATTGATTGCTTTCTTGCAATTTCTGACTGCAATTGGAGCATTTGCTGCAATTGTGCTAGCAAGTTTTAAACATGTAGGAAGTAGTTCTTCTAATGTAGTAACTTGGTTAACTAGTCCAATACGATAAGCTTCATCAGCTTTAATATTTCTAGCTGTATAAATTAATTGTTTTGCATATCCTGGAGAAACAAGACGTGCAAGTCTTTGGGTTCCACCAAATCCAGGTGTAATTCCTAAGCCAACTTCTGGTTGACCAAATACTGCATTATCTGAGCAAATACGAATATCACAACTCATAGCGATTTCGTTTCCTCCACCAAGAGCAAAACCATTGATTGCAGCGATGATAGGTAATGGGAATGTTTCTAACTTTCTAAATAAGTCATTTCCCTTTTTACCAAAAGCTTCCCCTTCACTCTTTGTTAGAGTACTCATTTCACCAATATCAGCTCCAGCAACAAAACTCTTATCGCCTGCCCCAGTCAAAACTAAGCAACGTACTTCGTTTTGATCAACAGTATCTAATACAGTATTTAAATCATCTAATACTTCACTATTTAAAGCATTGAGTGCTTTTGGTCGATTGATTGTAATTACACCAACTTGACCATTTACTTCATAATCTACAAAACTCATGAATTAGTCTCTTTCTACAACAGTAGCACAACCCATGCCACCACCGATACACAATGTTGCTAGACCTCTCTTAGCATCTTTTTGTTGCATAGCATAAAGAAGTGTAACAAGAATTCTTGCACCAGAAGCACCAACTGGATGACCTAATGCAATAGCACCACCATTAACATTTAATTTACTTAAATCAAAGTTCAAGTCTTTTCCAACAGCTACAGATTGAGCAGCAAAAGCTTCATTTGCTTCATAAAGATCAAAATCTTCAATCTTTAATCCTGTCTTTTCCATAACTTTCTTTGTTGCAGCAACAGGACCTACACCCATGATTGATGGATCAACACCACCTAATGCACCAGCAACCCAAGTTGCTAAAGGTTTAACACCTAATTCTTTTGCTTTTTCTTCACTCATGATAACTAGAGCTGCAGCACCATCATTGATACCAGAAGCATTACCAGCAGTAACGACACCACCTTCAACACCAGAACAGCATTTTAATTTTGCAAGTACTTCAGGAGTTTGTCCTTCACGTGGACCTTCATCAGTATCTACAACAACGATACCTTTCTTTTTACCCATGTTAACTTCAACTGGAACGATTTCATCTTTAAAGCGACCATTGTCTCTAGCTTCACATGCCTTATTTTGAGAATTAGCTGCAAACTCATCTAATTCTTCTCTTGTTAAATGCCATTGTTCTGCAACGTTTTCAGCAGTAACCATCATATGATAATCATTGAATGCATCCCATAAAGCATCATGAACCATTGCATCAACTAATCCATCTTTTGGTGTGTTCATTCTGTAACCAAATCTAGCATGTGGTAATACATATGGAGCTAAGCTCATATTTTCCATACCACCAGCTACAACGATATCAGCATCTCCAGCGATAATCATATCAGCTGCCATATTAACGCAATTTAAACCAGAACCACAAACAACATTTACTGAAACCGCTGGTGTTGTTACAGGTAGACCAGCCTTTAAAGAAGCTTGTCTAGCTGGATTTTGTCCTAATCCTGCTTGAATAACATTTCCCATGTAAACATGATCAACATCTTCAGGTTTTAAACCAGCTCTTTTTACAGCTTCCTTGATAACTGTAGCGCCTAAGTCAACTGCTGGAACAGTACTTAAAGCACCACCCATTTTACCGATTGCAGTACGGCAAGCACTAGCAATCACAACTTTTTTATTAGCCATTTTATATTCCTCCTATTATTTCAATGGTTATTCTGCTTCGTATTCTTTGGCTTCTTCTTCGCCATTTAATACTCTTAATGCACCTTGTGCAAGAGCAATCATTTCTCTTTCACCTGGAATTACAACAACTGGAGCAATCCAATCTGTGTAAGATGCAATTGCATCTGTAACATCTTTACCGTATGCAATTCCTCCAGTTAATAGAATTGCATCGACTTTGCCTTTCATTACAACGGATAATGAGCCAATATCTTTAGCATGTTGATAGATAAATGCTTCTTTAACTAGTTTTGCATTTTCATCACCATTTTCAATCATTTTATTGACTTCTCTCATATCAGCAGTTCCTAGATAAGCAGCAATACCTGCATCACCTACAGCACGCTTCATCATATCGTCTACTGTTGCATATTTTCCTGAATAACAAAGTCTAATTAAATCACCTACTGGAACTGCACCAGAACGTGTTGGAGCAAATGCACCATCACCATCTAGACCATTAAACATATCAATCATTTTTCCATGGCTTAATGCACCTGTAGTGCATCCACCACCCATATGCGCAACGACTAGATTCAAATCTTCCATCTTTTTTCCAATGCTCTTTGCGTATTCACGAGCAACGGCTCTCATATTTAAAGCATGAATCTTTGATACTCGTTTAATTTCAGGCATACCAGATAAACGAGCTACATCTTGTAATTCATCAACTGCTGTAGGGTCAACGATATAACTTGGGCAACCTACTTGTTCACCAATTTTTCGTGCAAGCAATCCGCCAAGATTAGCAGCATGATCACCGTTTAAAGCAATCTCTAAGTCATGCTTGATTGCATCATTTACTGTATAAGTACCTGCAGTAATTGGATGTAAATAACCACCTCTACCAACACAAGCATCTAATGATTTGATATCAAAATGAATTGAATCAAGATAATTCATAATTACTTCATATCTGAAATCTAATTGAGAAAAAGTTGTAGGAAATTTATTCATTTCCGATACTGGATGATTTAAGCCTGTTTCATTAACTAAAGTCTCATCATCAAAAATAGCAATTTTTGTCGAAGTTGAACCAGGATTGATAGCAAGAATTTTTTTACCCATTTGTTTAACCATTCACTTTCTTCATGTGATCACTTAATACTGCAGCTAATGCAATAGAGTTGATTTTAACTTGTTTAGAATCACTTCTAGATGTCAAGATAACTGGAGCAGTTGTACCAGTTAAGATACATCCAATTTGTACATTAGGTACTAAATGATCGATAGCTTTATATGTAATATTTCCGGCATGAATATCTGGAAATAAAAGAATATCTGCACAACCAGCGCATGGTCTATTTTCGGCACCTTTTTCCTTAGCTGCTTCAATATCTAATGCAATATCTAGAGATAAAGGTCCATCAATCACACAGTTTTGGATTTCTCCAGCTTCATTTGCTTTACGAAGTTCTTCTGCATCCACTGTATTTTGCATTTTTGGATTAACGACTTCTACAGCAGCTAATGGAGCAACTTTTGGCGTTTCTACTCCACACGCTCTAGCAACATCTACAGCATATTCAACGATTTGTTTTTTTGCTTCTAAATCAGGATAAGGTAAAAAAGCAACATCTGTTAAGAATAACAAACGATCAATTGTAGGAACTTTAAATACTGCTACATGTGATAATGTTTTTCCTGTACGTAAACCAACTTCTTTGTTTAATACACTCTTTAAAAATGTCGCTGTAGGAACAATTCCTTTCATGTACATATCTGCTTCACCATCATGTACATACTTTACAGCAACTAAAGTTGCCTCTGTTACATCAGGAACGTTGACGATTTTATATTCATCGAGATTCATTCCAATTTCACTTGCAATTTCTTTGATCTTATTTTCATCTCCAACTAAAATTGCATCTACGATACCATCTTTATGTGCTTCATTCACAGCTTCTAGTACCGCATGATCTTGCGCATTAGCAACTGATAGGATTTTTTTCTTGCCTTTCTTTGCTTTTGCAATTAAATCACTGAAATCTTTACTCATATTTTTTGTAAATCTCCTTCACAGTTAAATATGTTAAACTATTCACAATCAGAATTCAATGTTTTATCTGAATTATTTGTGAAAATTTTAACACTTTGTGAAACGCAAATAAATAAGCACAATGTAAAGCGCTTTCATCAATAATTCTTTACAAAAACAAAATATAACTGTTACAGTATTCATGAGAGGTATGTTATATGAAAGCTTGTTATCCTGGAACATTTGACCCATTAACAAATGGACATTTAGATATTATTGAACGTGCTGCAAATATTTTTGATGAAGTTGTTGTTCTGATTAATCACAACCCTAGAAAACATTGTTTATTTACTGTTGAAGAAAGAAAAGAAATGATAGAAAAAAGTATCTCTACCCTTTCAAATGCATCTAAAATAACAGTCACAGTTGGAAAAGGTTTAACAGTTAATATTGCTGAAAATATGCAAGCAAAAACAATGATTAGAGGAATTAGAGCTATAACTGATTATGAATATGAATTAGCTACGGCTACAGCTAATATGAAAATCAATCCAAATGTCGAAACTTTCTTTCTGATTGCTAGACCAGAATATACATTTTTATCGTCTTCAACCGTTAAGGAAATCGCAATGAATGATGGTGATATAACAGAATTTGTTCCTAAACCAATTTTAGAAGATGTTGTTAAAAGATTAAAGAGTGTATAAAAAAAGATTCTTGAATAAAGCAAGAATCTTTTTATACACTTATCTAACGATATCTTTTAAAGATTTGCTAGCCTTGAAGCCAGGAACGTTAGTTGCAGCGATTTGGATTGTTTCCTTTGTTTGAGGATTGATACCAGTTCTAGCAGCTCTTTCCTTAACTTCAAATTTACCGAAGCCAGTAATATCAACTTTATTACCATCTTTAAGAGCTTCAGTCATTGCAGCAAATAAAGACTCAATAACTTCTAGAGCAAGTTTCTTTGTAATTCCATTTTCTTCAGCAACTTTGTCAGCTAATGCTTTCTTGTTTACGATTTCCATATCTTTTTACCTCCTATATGGCTCAAATATTCTACCATGTCAAATCATTTATACAATACTTGACAATTATTTTTTATAATCTTTCACACAATAATTGTATGATTTTATCTAGATTTTCTTTACTCAAGTTTTTTACACCTGCAGCACATGCATGACCACCACCATGATATTTTTCAGCAATGTCATTGATTTGAATTTTTTTAGCTCTTAAAGAACCATCATATAACACTACATCATTAACAATCTTTTCAGTGAAAATGGCCCAAATATCAAAGTCTTTTACATTTCCTAATTTTCCAACAAAGCTTCTAGCCTTTGATGCATCAAATCCATATTGCATATAATCTGTTTCAGGTATAACAACATAAGCAAAATGTTTATTCATTACTTTTGTATGCGAAATAATATATCCTGTAAATTGATAACCATTCACACTATTATCAAATACATCATGTGATATCTTTGATAAATCTAAACCTTTAGATGCTAATATGCCACCTGCTTCTAATGTTTTAGGTGTTGTATTGCTTGTTGTGTAATTCAAAGAATCTGTTAATAATCCTCGATATAAATATTCAGCAGTTTTTTTAGAAAATATTTTATTTTCATTTTCATGAAAGAAGAATGTTAAAATTTGACATACTGCTGCAGCACTATCATCCACATAAACTAGATCACCATAAGGTTCACGGTCTGGATGATGGTCTATTTTAACAATTTTTTTAGCATTGAGGAAACGTTGATCATCTACACGAGGCGCATTTGCGCAATCAACAACGATAGCTAAAGAGTTATTGATTGTTTGTTCAGAAACAATATCATTCGTAGGCCATTGTGCTTGATCACATACTTGATTTCCTAATACGTATACTTGTTTATTTGGATAATTTTCATGAATCCAATTCTGTAATCCAAATTGTGATCCACACGCATCACAATCCGGATTTTCATGTCTAAAAATCGTTATAATATCATGAGATTCAATGATATCTAATAAACCATTAAATTCCATGATTAAAGTCCTAATAAACGAACTGTATCTCTAGCAATGACCAATTCTTCATTTGTTGGACAAACAACAACTTCAACCTTAGAATCATCTTTAGAAATCTTTAATTCCTCACCATGACAAGAAGCATTAGCTTCGTAATCAATAGATAATGCCATACTTTCTTCTAAAGCTTTTAATACTTTCTCACGAATTAAAGAATCATTTTCACCAATGCCAGCTGTAAATGCCATTGCATCTACGTGACCAAGTTGTGCAAAATATCCACCTACAACATTTACGATACGGTTGATATAAAGATCAATTGTACGAATTGCTCTTTCATCACCTTCTTTATATGCAGCTTCAATATCTCTACAGTCTGAAGAGATGCCAGAAACACCTAACATACCAGAATGTTTATTTAATAAATCATCCATTTCTTTTGGAGAAGCACCTAACTTTTCTTCCATGTAGAATACAACCGTTGGATCAATATCACCACATCTTGTACCCATCATGATTCCACCTAATGGAGTAAGACCCATAGATGTATTTACAACTTTACCATTTTTAATAGCAGTAATAGAAGCACCATTTCCTAAATGACATGTAATCATATTCATTTCTTCTACATTTTTTCCTAAAATTTCTGCAGTTCTACGATTTACATACCAATGAGATGTTCCGTGAGCACCATAGCTACGTACTTTATAATTTGTATACCATTCATATGGAACTGGGAATAAATAAGAATCTTCTTTCATTGTTTGATGGAAAGCAGTATCAAATACAAATACATGTTCAATAGAAGGTAAAGCTTTGCATAAAGCTCTATAACATACTAAATGTGCTGGATTATGAAGAGGTGCTAAGTCGCTTAATTCTTCAACTTTATTTACAACATCTTCATTAACTTTTACGCTTTCACTAAAATAAGAACCACCTTGAACGATTCTGTGTCCTGCACCTTTGATTTCATCTAAAGATTCAACAATTCCATTAGATACCAATTCTTTTAATAATAAATCAACTGCTACTTGATGATCCTTGATTGGTAATTCTTGTGTTTTCTTTTCACCATTTACTTTAATAGTAAATGCACCCATAGCTTGTCCAATTCTTTCTGCTTGACCACTTGTTAAGACTGTTTCACTTGGCATGTCATACAATTGGAATTTTAAAGAACTAGAACCTGAATTTACCGCAATAACTTTACTCATAATTTCCTCCATTTTCGTTATTTTCTAATTTTTCAACATACGAAAGTATTTCTTTATCTTTCGTGATTTCTCTTATTTTTTCATAAAGCATAGCTCTTGTTTTATAGGATTCATTACATTTTAAAATGGATTCATAATGAACAAGCTCTTGTTTTACGCGTTTTATTGTGTCATAAACTGCAGTTCTTGATATGTTGTTGTTTTCTGCTATTTCTTGATAAGAATAATCTTCTCGAAAATAATCATGACATATCTTTTGTTGTTTATCAGTTAACAATCCACCATAAAAATCTAATAATTCATTGATTTCAAATTTATCCATTATGATTCAATCCTTCAGAAATACTATATAAATAAGAATCTAAATCAAATGGTCTTAAATCATCTGGTTGTTCTCCTAATCCTAAAAATAATACTGGGACATGTAATTTATGTTTGATGGCTAAAACAATACCACCTTTGGCTGTACCATCCATCTTAGTTAGAATGATTCCAGATAACTTTGTGCTTTGTGCAAATATTTCAGCTTGTGCTAATCCATTTTGACCTGTTGTAGCGTCTAAAACTAACCAAGTATTATGTGGTGCACCTTCAATTTCTCTAGAAGCAACTCGATTCATTTTTTCAAGTTCCTTCATTAAATTAACTTTGTTTTGTAATCTACCAGCTGTATCACAAATTAAAATATCAGCGCCTTTTTCTTTAGAAAATCTACATCCATCAACAATTGCTGCAGAAGGATCACCATTTTCTCGTCCTTTGATAACAGGACAATTTAAACGTTCGCCCCATTTTACAAGTTGATCGATTGCTCCAGCTCTAAAAGTATCTGCTGCTACAAAGGCAACCTTTTTACCTTGATTCACCCACATATTCGCTAGTTTTGCTGCAGTAGTTGTTTTTCCTGAACCATTTACACCTTCTAAGAAAAATACCGTTGTTCCATTTTCATTCCATTGGATTGGCACATCTTCATATTCTTCATAGATTTCTTTCATGATTTCCATTAAGAAATTCATTGTCCAATGAAAAGTCAAAGCAGGAAAATCATTGCATTTTTCTTTTAACTTATCACAAATCAAATCAGCAGTTTCAATACCAACATCACTTTCTAATAAAATGATCGTTAACTGTTCTAAAAAATCATCATCACACCCATGGAACTCATATTCCATTTTGCTCAACTGATCCCCAAAAGTTGCATTTGTTTTTTGAAAACCAGATAAGTACTGTGCTTTATCTTCTTTCTTAGAAAAAGTTTCTTTTAATTTACTTAAAAAACTCATGATTGTTCTCCTGTATCAGCTAAATGAACAGCTTCTTTTAATTCAACCTTTAACATTTGGGAAACACCTTGTTTTTGCATTGTTACACCATATAAAACATCCGCTTTTTCCATTGTACCTACACGGTGTGTTACTACAAGGAATTGTGTTCTATCCGTATAGTTATGTAGGAAAGAAGCAAATCTTTCTACGTTACCTGGATCTAGTGCAGCTTCAACTTCATCCAAAATAACAAGTGGTACAGGTTTTACTTTCAATATCGCAAATAAAACACATAAAGCAATCAAACTTTTTTCACCACCAGAGAATAACATGTTATTTTGAACAGCTTTTCCTGGAGGCTGTGCATCAATATCAATGCCTGTATTTAATAAGTCATTAGGATCTTGTAAGATCAATCTAGCTTTTCCACCACCATACAAAGATCTAAAGATATCATCAAAAGCAACATTGATAGAATCAAACATTTCTTTGAATTGTTTCTTCATGATGGAATCCATCTCATCAATTGCAGATAAGATTTTGTCCCTACTTAAAGTCAATTCTTCGATGTTTTTCTTTAGATTTTCATATCTTTCATTTACTTCAGAATATTCTTCTGGAGCATTCATATTGATATTACCTAAATGTTCAATTTCGCTTCTTAACTTCGCAACTTCTTCCTTTGCGTTTTCAACAACTTCATTGGAAACTTTTGTTTTTGCGAAATCATATGTTAATTGATATTCAGAAGCCAAACGTTGTAAATTGGTTTCCATTCTAGTTTCTTGTCTACTACGATCAATCTTAATTTCATTCACGCTTGTTTCAGTAGATTTCAAATCTTTACGCATTTGAGATAATTGTGCTTCTTTACGTTCTACATCTGTATTCAAAGTATTACGATTTTCACGTTTTACTTTGATTTCATTAGTGATTGTATCTCTTCTTGAATATGCTTCATTCAAACGAACGACTAAATCATCAGCATGTGCTTGTGTAGATGTTTCTTCATCTATATCTTCAGGTTGTAATAAAGAAAGATCATTTTTTAGTTTTTCATATTTTGCTTGTTTAGAATCAACAACTGGTTCTAATGCTGCAGCAGCATAACGCTTTTCTTGGAGATTTCTAGAAGCAGATTCTCTTTGCGCATTTGCAGATTCAAATTCATTTCTAGCTATTTTCACTCTAGCTTTTTCAGCATCTAAACGTACATCAAGTTCTTCAACTTCTTTTTTCATTGTCACAATATTTGTATTGTGTTTATTTTTACCACCAGTCATAGATCCGCCACGATGAATGACTTCACCATCCAATGTAACGATCTTATATTGGCGATTTGTTAAAGCAGATATATGATTTCCATTTTCCATCGAATCCACGATTAACACGTTGTTTAATAGGTTTTCAACAACAGGATCAAATTTCGGATCATTTTCTACAAATTGAGAAGCAGTTCCTAAATATCCCTCTGTATTTTCACATACAATTAAATCTTCTTTTCTAACAAATCTAGGTTTACATACATTTAAAGGTAAGAATGTTGCTCTACCACTCATATTTTTTGTTAAAAAACGAATCGCATCTCTAGCACATTGTTCATCTTTAGTAACAATGTTATTCATTGCACCACCTAATGAAGTTGAAATTGCTTCTTCATATCCATCTTGAACTTTTAATACTTGTCCAATGACTCCAAGGATACCTTGTAAAGCATTCTGATTGTCCATGATAGATTTAATACCTTGTTGGTTATTGAATGGATTACGAATCAATGAATCTAATACATTTTTACGATTTTCTAATGTTCTTAAGCGATTTTCAGCCTGATCTAATGCAGTAGATTTATCAATGATATTACTAGCAGCTAGATTTAACTGTTCAGAATACAATTGAATTTCTGCATTTAATTTATCTAATCTATCTTTTCGATCTTCAAATTCAAGACGAGCAGCTTCAACAAGTTGTTTCATTTCTTTCGCTTTCGCTTCATTATCACCTGTTTCAACGATGTATTTTCTTCTTTCATCAAGTTCTGTTTTACGACTTTCTAAAGCAGATACGTCATTAAAATTACGCATTAACTCATCTTGCAATGTTTGAATTTCTCTATCCAAATTAGAAATCTGTTTTTTTGCTTCAGAAATCTTTGTTTCAGAGATTTGAATATCTGTAGAAAACATTGTAGCTTTAGAATCTAAATCAAATAATGTTTTATTGATTTCATCGATTTCTTTATGAGCATCATCAATTTCATTCACCAAAACAGTAATTTCAATTTCTTCTAAACGTGCTTTCTTTTCTCGATAGATTTCAGCTTTACGAGCCTGACGTTTTAAAGGAGAGACTTGTTTCTCTAACTCATTTAAAATATCTGTACTACGTTCAAGATTATCTTTTGTTCTTTCTAATTTTGATAAGCTTTCTAATTTTCTTTTCTTATATTTTGCTACTCCAGCAGCTTCTTCAAAGATTCCTCTACGTTCGATTGGTTTCGCATCCGCAAAAGAAACAACTGTACCCTGTGAAATAATGGATAAAGAATCTTTTCCAAGACCCGTATCTAAAAAAAGATCAACTATATCTTTTAATCGAACATGATTATGATCAATTAAATATTCAGCATCTCCTGAATCACGAAATAAACGACGTGTGACTTCAATTTCTTCTTTTTCACTGTTTAAAATGTGATTGCTATTATCAAAAACAAGTGTAACTTCAGCCATGTTAACTTTTCTACGATCAGCACTTCCCGCAAAAATGACATCATTCATTTTTTCACCACGCATACTTTTCGCACTTTGCTCACCTAGCACCCATCGTACGGCATCCGTAATATTTGATTTACCGCATCCATTTGGACCTACAACACCTGTAATTGGATTATCAAATGAGATGATTGTTTTATCGGCAAAGCTTTTAAAACCTTGCATTTCTATTCTTTTTAAAAACATGAAGCTCTCCTTTAAATCCACATGAGATTATATCAAAAAAAAGGCTTGAAATAAACAAAAAGCGGAGTTTTCCGCTTGTGAAAAAATTACTTTTTTTCTTCTAGTAATGAAACGATTTTTTCTAACGCAATAAGTTCATCACTCTTCTTTACTTCTTCATCCACTTTTTCTTCTTTTGGATGCAATATATGATTCAATTTATTTAATGATCGAACGATCATAAAAAGTACAAATGCCATGATGATAAAATTAATGACAGCAGTAATAAATTTACCATATGCAAGTGTTGCACCATTAATATTCACTGAAAGAGAATCAAAATTCATTCCTGCAACAGTACC
Organism: Lachnospiraceae bacterium; assembly: GCA_963638375.1. GTDB lineage: Bacteria > Bacillota_I > Bacilli_A > Erysipelotrichales > Erysipelotrichaceae > Bulleidia. The sequence goes on along the minus strand of CAVHRL010000028.1, from coordinate 4,447 downwards.
TAATAAAGGTGAAATAATATCAGATACTAAAGATGATACTATTGATTGAAATGCAGCACCAATAATAACACCGACTGCCATATCCATAACATTCCCTTTTAACGCAAATTCTTTAAATTCTTTCAAAAAGCTCTTCATAACACTCCTTTAATATTTCCGTTTCTTGTTTTGTATTTAGAATTAAATAAGATCCATAACAATGTGGATTTTTAGAAACATAAACATTAGGTTCTAAAATTTCTGTTATTTTATCATCTTGTTTAATTTCATATATATTATGATTTAAATCTGTTATCTTTTGAACATTTTCTTTTGTAAATCGATCTTTAATATACATAGCGACACGTTTCCCATAAATGAAACGATATGTTTTTGGAATAAAACCATATCTTTGTTTAAAAGCATGCAATGTTGTTTCAATTTGTTCATTATTCATTTCACTTGAAAAGATAACACCAGAAACACCTTTAGATAAAACATACGCTAAACTATAGGAATTGGCAATGTTCATTGTCATTCCAGCGATACATTTATTAAGATCGTTGTTTAAATCACAAACACTAGATAATATGGCTTTGTTATATTTTTGAGAAATTGTATTCGTTTCATCAATAACTGGAAGTACGAATGGTTCTTTTGAATGATGAAATCCTATTACGCTATCTTTTTCTTCAAAAATACTATCGCTTTCATAAATGATTTTTGGCAATTCATTTGATTGCTCATGAATATCAAATGAATATTCTTTTTTTCCTTGATTAATGCGATTTTTCACACGTATTTGATCTAGAGATTCTAAAGCTTGTCGACGTGTTTCATTGATCAAAGATACTGGAATAAATACATTTTCGAGTTCACCTTCAATTTGTTCAACTTTGTAAGGATAATCACCTGTTTTCTTTAATGATTTTTCAATTGTATAACAATCAATTGGAGCATTTTTTGCGACTTCAAGGACTTGTTTTGAATGTGATGTTATCGTATGGCCATCATGATCTTTGATTTGAACTTCAAATGGTTTTCCAATGCGAGCAATATATTGAATATCAACTGGTATTGTTTTTTTACAATTTTTTATTTGATCATCAATCCAAGAAATCAACTTTGTGTCTGTAGTTTTACGCAAAGATTGACCTTTCTTTGGTATTGGATCACTTGGACAAGAAATCCAGACAATTTCTCCAGCATCCGCATGATTAACTAATTTATCATTTCGATATATTTTCATTGCAGTTAAACCAGTATCATGCGGTGTATTGATGATGCGTAAACCATCATGTTGATTTAATTCTTTTGTTAATTTAACTTGTACTTTGCCTTTTTGATAAGCAAGTACTTTTCCAATTTCAACTCCTTGATGATTTGGACGATATTGACTCATTCTATCTTGAACTTCAGAATGAAATATATGACCTTCAGAGAATCCTCTATTAAACATATATTTTAATTGTTCCATTCTTTCATTAGAGATTTGATATGGTTTATTTTCATAATACGCATCGATAGCTTCACGGAATGTTTTTGTTACGAGCCAAACATATTCACTTCTTTTCATTCTACCTTCTATTTTTAAGGAAGAAACACCTGCGTCTAATAATTCTGGCAAACGATCAATTATATTCAAATCTTTTGGTGATAGTATATATTTTCCATCTTTAAAAGATGAACCATCTTCTTGAAAATATTGTAATCTACAACATTGTGCACACATTCCTCTATTTGCACTTCTATTCTTCACAGCAGAAGACATCATACATTCTCCACTATAAGAGATACAAATTGCACCATAGGAGAAAACTTCTATTTCCACTCCTGTCTGACAAGCTTGGCGAATGACTTCAATCGGTGTTTCCCTAGCTAAAACAACTCTTTCAACTCCTTCCCTTTTCATAAATTCAACACCTTTTAAATTATGAATATGCATTTGTGTAGAACAATGCACAGGCATATCAGGATAACATGTTCTAACATAATGAAATAAACCAAGATCTTGAATTAAGATTGCATCACAATCATTTTCATATAAAAATTCAACTTCTTTTTTTGCGTTTTCTATTTCACTTTCAAATAACATTGTGTTAATTGTACAATAAATCTTTACATTTCTTGTATGGCAATAATGAATTGCTTCTATGAATTCTTCATGAGAAAAATTTCCTGCAAAAGCACGTGCAGAAAAAGATTTTAAGCCAAGATATACAGCATCACAACCACCATTTACTGCAGCTATTAATGCATCCATATTTCCAGCTGGGGCAAGCAATTCAACTTTTTTCATGTATTTCCTCCAAAATAATTCGATAAGATTCTACAAGATCATCTAAACGCAATCTAGCATTAGCGGAACTAGTAGAAGGTAAACCAATATATTTAATATTTAAATCAATATATTTTTCATATAAAGAAAGAGCTTTTTTTCCGGTTAAGAAAATTGTATGAATTTTCGTTTGATTGAATAAAGATTCTATATCATTAACAACAACATCTGATATAGATGCATCACTACTTCCTTGAATAGAACAAGAATGTATCACATCCCATAATGCAATATGATGTTTATGACAAAAAGAAGAATAATCATCTATTTCTTCATGAAATATGATTTCCATTACTTTCCAAAAACGATTATTTTTATTTGCGTAATAAAATTGTTTTTCTCTAGAAATAACAGATGGAAAAGATCCAAGAATTAATATTTGACTGTTTTCATCATAAACTGGTGAAAAAGGATGTACGATATGACTTACTTCTCCCATTCTTTCGCTAAACCACCTTCTGCCGTTTCTTTTAGTGAAAGAGGTAATAATGAACCTGTTTCTTTCATTGTTTCAACGACCATATCAAATGAAACAAAATGCTTTCTAAAACGTGAGAGATATTTTGAAAGATTTGCGGAATCAACTGCTCTTCTAACACCTACTGCATTTCTTTCGATGCAAGGAATCATGACATATCCCATAACAGGATCACAAGTTAAACCAAGATTATGTTCCATTCCAATTTCAGCAGCATATTCAATTTGTTCACGATTTAACCCTTTGAGATATGCACAAGCTGCAGCAGTCATAGAAACTGCAGTCCCTACTTCTGCTTGGCATCCACCAACAGCTCCAGAAATCGTTGCGTTTGTTTTGACAACATTCCCAAATATTCCAGCAACCATCAAAGCATTGATACATTTATCGCGTGTTATTTCACAATCATTATATGCATAATACATAAAAGCAGCTAATACACCACACGCACCGAGTGTTGGTGCAGTCACACAAGTATGACCATCAGCATTTTCTTCACTTGCAGCTAAAGCATATGCCATTAAACGAACATCTCTTTGATCTGACATATTCGCTTTTAAGCCTTGTAAATATAAATCATGTGCCGATCTTTGCATATGCAATTTTCCAGGAAGCTGTCCTTGTGTTTGTAATCCATTTGAAACACACGTACACATCGCATCGAGAATTGTACTTAAATATTCACGGATTCCATTTTCATGTCTTTCAACATATTGAATCAATGATTCTTCGTTTTCAGAAGTTACATCAAAAATTTCTTTAAGATTCTTTTCAAAATAAACTTCATCATTATAATCAACAGGATATTCTTTGATTTGAATACTACCTCCGCCAATTGAAAAAATAGTCCATTTTACTTTCTCATTTCCATTTTTATCTAATCCAAACAAATAAAATCCATTTGGAAAGATTTCATCCCAAGATAGCTTAAATTCAACTTTACAATTCCCACCTAAAGTTTCTTGAATAACAGAATCTGTACTATGGCCTTTCCCTGTCAAAGATAAAGAACCATATAGTTCAACACGATATGAATCAAATTCACCATTCACTTTTAAAAATAATTTACACGCTCTTTCTGGTGCTAATGTATGGGAAGAAGATGGACCTCTTCCAATCTTATATAGTTCTTTGATACCTTGCATTCTGTCTTTCTCCATTTTCCATTAGAAAACTTTCAAAACTAGTCTTCGCATCTAGTGTTCCCTGTTTAATTCCTTGATCAATATTCGCTAAAGTATTTAAGTATTTTAATACTGTTTTAGAATTCAACGAATTTGAATCTTTTAATACATAATAGACATATCCACTTTTCACATGCATTCTTGTACCAATTTCATCATTGGAATATCCTTGTTCATGTAATAAGCGCATATTATAAATTGAACGTAAACGTTTTGATAATAAACTGATCATTGTTGTATAGTCATAGCTCGCTAATAACATATCATCGACTGCTTTTAAACAACCTTCTAAATCTCCAATTGTGAATGCAGAAGTCAGATGAAAGATATTTACTTCTGTATTTAACGAAACTAGATGTTTGATATCTTTCAATGTATATTCTTTCTCACCATATAAAATTAATTTATCTAATGCCGCATGAAACAAGGAAGTATCATTATTAATACGTTCATAGAACTCATTAGAAG
>CAVHRL010000027.1:0-21706 GCA_963638375.1 Lachnospiraceae bacterium | reverse complement strand
CTTTATATACTATTCACAAATTTTTGAAGATTCCCTTAAAAAATTTAGTATTTTTTTATTTTTTCTTTCAAGTAATTACTCAAATTAGAATCAGTACAATAAATATAACAACCTTTCATTCCTCGTGTCATTAATGTACGATATGTATTCTTAATGATTTCATCTGCCCTTCTTTGCGCTTCTTCATGATTTTGTTTATCTAATTTTTTGATTCCTTTCATAGATTGATCAGTGCTTGCACGCTTTGTAAAATCGGTAACAATATGCCCATCTTCATATCTCATATCATCTCCGATAATCAATCCAACATAATCAAATTCTAATCCTTGTGAAGTATGAATACATCCAATTTCATTAATAGAAGAATCTTCTAACGCAAAAATAGAATTTCCTAAATTCCATGAAATTTCAAAATCACCAATTTTAATATCATGTACTGCGGTATTATTCTTACCTTCTGATATCCACTTCCAACAATAACCTGCTAGCATTCTTGAGCGATGATTAACACGATTCTTTTCGACAATCAAGTCTCTTACTTTATTAGGTGAATCTAATATTCGAATATCGTAATCAATATCTTCTAGGTTATAGTTTGCGGTTTGTTTAATTTCTAATGTGTTATCAATCCAAGATAAATATCCATTAGAACCATTACATCTAAATTGTGATAATAATTCCATATGATAGATTTCGCTATTTTCTTCAGTTGCCCATTTTTCTATTTCAGAAACACTACCAATATCACTCATTGTTACTCGTTGGCTTTCATCAATAAAGAAAACCGAGCAATATGAAGAATGAATTACTTCCTTAATTTGATTTTCTCCTAGATTCTGAAACATACCACTCTTCGCATTCATGCGATGTGCTTCATCCACTAAAATCGTTCCAATCATATTTTTTGCTGTTTCAGTATAAGAACCTGTCCCTTTAAACATATTATCAACGCTGCTTTTCTTAATAGTACCTTTTAATTTTTGTGCATAGACATGTCTAGGAGCACTATTCTTAGAAGCATATTGAACGACCTGTCCTCGATTTGTAAGTTCAGCTAAAAGATTTATCGCAACAACAGATTTACCAGTTCCAGGCCCGCCTTCAACAATAATCGTTCTCTTTTTGCCATCTTTCATACATTGTAAAGATAAAGATAGAATTTTTTCATAAACAACTTTTTGTTCATCAATCATGATAAATTCTCTGTTTCCTTTCAACATACTAGAAATAGCGTTTTGTAAACTTTTACTAGGACGAATTTTCCCATGATCAATTTCATATAATATTTCTTTGTTATCACCCTTACGAATGAACTGTTGAATAAAAGATCTCAACTTTAGTGCTTCATGATCACAAAATACAGGTGCTTCTTCTATATAATCCATATATTGATGATCCAATAGTGGATCATCATCTTTCAACTGATAATTATGTAAATAAGCACATGGTGATAATTCAATTTCTTTATTTTGAACTGTTTCATTGTAATCTCTTATTAATGCAGCGTATGACCATACCTGATACGATGGATGTACAACAGTACGTAATGCACCACCTGTATATGTCTCTACAAGTGCATCATTACCTTCTACTTTTTCAAGTTTTTCCCATTGTTTCAATTCAATGATGACTACATGAGGTTTATTTGTGCCATCATATCCTGAAACAATAAAATCCACTCTTTTAGAAGTCTGTGGAACATTATATTCAATTGCGATACCCGCATCATTTGGAATGGAATCATCACATAAAACCATATGCATTCGAAGTAAAGAATTCTTCCAAGATTGGAACTCTGCCTTTGGCGTTTTTCTACCCATCTTTTCTTGAATTCTCTTTTCAACTTCTTCCGCTATCGTATCATTGACCACACTTTGTAAAAAATCTTTTTTTATCCCATCATAAACTATCATAATAATTACCTTTTTTATGATTTTAACACAAAAGAAAAAGTACCACATCATATGATTGGTACTATATCTACAAGATAACCGAAGGCTGATATGTTCCCTCTTCTGTAGAGGTGGGTATTCTTGGTCAATCATTAGGATTCTCACCCGTAGCGAGCATTCACACAAATATCTCCAGTCAGAATTCCCTTATATCAAATTGTAGGAAAAATATGTGTACCTTCGGTAACAAAAGTATACCAAATTCTTTTTTATGATAAAGTCTTGACTATAACTTTTTTCTTGTTCAAAAAAGTCAGTCATAATGACTGACTTAATTCGTTTATTTTACTTCAGCTGCTCCGTATTCCAATCCTTCATTGAAATTACGTGCATTTTCCATTGTTACTGCAGCAATAGCTTGTAAAGCTTCACGTGTAAAGAAAGCTTGGTGGCTCGTTAAAATTAAGTTAGGGAATGTTGTTAATCTAGCAACGATACTATTCTGCATCATATCATCAGAATGATCTGTGTATACGTTAGAATCTTCACCTTCATATACATCTAATCCTACTGCATGGAACTTATTCGCTCTTAGACCTCTAATCAATGCATCCGCATCAATGAGTGGTCCACGAGATGTATTTACTAACATTACACCATCTTTCATCATGTTGATTGCTGCATCATCAATCAAATGATACGTTCCACCTTCGCCCATAATCAATGGGGCGTGTAATGAAATCAAATCAGATCTCTTTAATAGTTCTTCTTTTGTAACGTATGTTAGAAGTCCTTCCTCTTCTAACTTCTTATTTGGATATGCATCCCATCCAAGTACTGTCATACCATATCCCTTACAAATTCTGGCCATGATTTGTCCAATTCTTCCAGTACCCATGATACCAGCTACTTTATTATGTAAATCCAAACCTAATAGACCATTTAAGGAGAAGTTATTATCTCTAACTTTATTAACCGCTTTATTGATTCTTCTATTTGCAGATTGAATCAATGTCATTGCATGTTCAGCAACAGCATATGGTGAATATGCTGGAACACGCAATACTGTAATTCCGCATTCTTTTGCGGCATCCAAGTCAACATTATTAAATCCTGCACATCTTAACAAAATCAACTTAACACCATTTTTATGTAATTCTTCAACTACAGGTCTAGGTGCTTCATCATTTACGAAAATACATACTGCATCAAATCCAACTGATAAATGTGCAGTTTCAGTTGTAAGTCTAGAATTAAAGTAAGTAATATCTACATTATAAGTTCCTTCACCTTTATCCTTAGCTAACTCTGAAAAGAAAATACGATCATAATCTTTCGTGCCATAGAAGGCAACCTTCAATACTGAAACAGGTTTATCTTTTGGTTCAACTTCTTTTAATACTTCTTGGATCTTTTCAATACAAGCATCTTCATCTTCACCGTCAACAATAAACTTTAATGTTGTACCTTTTGCGGCATGTAAAGCAAGAATAGATAGTACATCATTACCTCTGGCTTCTTCACCATTTCCTTCAATAGTGACAGATGCTTTAAAATTTGTACATGCTTGTGCAATCATCGCTGCTGGTCTAGCGTGGATACCAAGATTGTTAGAAACAACATAATCAAATGTTTTCATTATAGTAATTTGTCCTCCTAATTTATGTTTTTCTAATAAATATTTTACATGAACTATAGTAACCATTCCATAACTACTTGTTCAAAAAATAATTTTTTCTTCAATAATTACTAACAAAATTAGTCTTTCAAATAAAAAAAGAAGCAATTCAAGCTTCTTTCTCCAATTGATTCTTAATTTTCTTCACTTTTTCGATAACTTCATCAATTTTATCTCTTGCTTGAGAAATAGAACTTTGAACAAGTAAATCTGAAAATAGATTATCCACAAAAATATCCAAAGTGTCTGTAAAATCCAATACATCAAATTGAAACGATAAATCTTTATCCATTGATTTTAAATCATCAGATAATTTCATCAAAGATTCTTTTGCCTGATTCATATGAATTTGTGCATCGTCCATATCATTATGTTTGATAAGTGATGTGAAAAGACCACCACCAAATATATCAACAATTCCCCAACCACTTGCACTCTTCAAATCAATTTTGGCTTTTTCTAATGCTTCTAAGGATTCATCAGCCAATTGAATTGCTTCAACAATTTCTTTCTTATGATTTGTTTCCATTACATTGCTCTTCTATTCCAAAATAGAAATAATCCAACAAGTGGCAATAAAACAATACCAGCAAATAATCCAATTGTTCCAAACAGAATCACAGTCGTAACAATCGCTGCAAGGATTCCAAAAGTTATCTTCAGCATAAAGCTGCACATTGTAAATGGGATAGTGAATATTAACGCTAACACTTTTATAATTCCCATTATAACCATGAAAGATATTAAACAAAATGTAATTGCAAAGATCATATATGTTCACTCCCTTCTTTGTAATCACATTATATACTTCCTTTTTTAAAAAAATACTTAAGTTTAGACATATCACCTATTTTTGTTAACTTTTTTTACAAAATTAAATTTTTTTCTTGCAATTGGATTTATTTTTTCATATAATAATTAAGCACTAAGCGAAATGGTTCCTTAGCTCAGTTGGTAGAGCAACTGACTCTTAATCAGTGGGTCGACGGTTCGAGCCCGTCAGGAACCACTTAATCAAACAACTCAAAAGAGTTGTTTTTTTTGTTTGAAAAAGAAGGTGAATTTTTTCACCTCCTATAATAGATTCCTAACATTACCATGATGAATTGTCACGCCCCCCCCGATTTTTTTGCGGGCGTTCTTAGCTTCTACCAATTGGATCTTTTCTTGGCTGGCTAATAAACAATCTTTTAACAGTGGGTTAAACTCTCCACATTCTCCGTTAATAATCATTTGAATAGCAGTTTCATGAGAATAAGCTTTTTTATAAACTCTTTCTGAAACTAGGGCATCATACACATCTGCGATAGATACAACTTGTGCTGATATAGGAATATAATTTCCTTTCAATCCATCTGGATATCCTTTCCCATCCCATTTTTCATGATGCCATCTGCAAATTTCATATACATATTGAATCAAAGAATCATCTTCTTCTAACTGGACTTGTCTAACCATTGCGGCACCAAGCGTTGTATGTGTTTTCATGATTTCATACTCCTCTTGTGTCAACTTTCCTGGTTTGTTCAATATTTTTTCATCGATACCAATCTTACCTATATCATGTAATGAACTTGCTAATACAATTTCTTTCTTATCTTCTTTTGTAAGATTATATGCATCTGTAAGCTCTGTTAACTTATCTAATAGAATTTCTGTAATTTGTTCAACATGTATGACATGTGGTCCGCTTTCACCATTTCTATTTTCAACTACGTGGGAAATAATAGACATGACAACTCTAGAGTTTCTTTCTCTTTCTTCAATTTGTGCACGTATTTCAACTTGTAGTTTTCTTTGTTTTTGGTACAAACGAACAATATTCTTAACACGTGTCATAACAACATCTTGAGAAAATGGTCTACGAATATAATCTGAGATTCCAAGTTCATAACATCTTCTGATTGCGCTATCTTCATTCATACTAGAAATCATAACAACTGGTATTTCTTGAATGATTTCATTAATATTCAAATATTCCAACACACCAAATCCATCCATCTTTGGCATAACGATATCTAATAAAATAATTGATAATTCACTACGATATTCTTCAACTTTTTCAATAGCCTCTTCACCATCAGTTGCTTCAATGACACGATACTGTTCTTCTAAGATACCTCTTAATAACAAACGATTCATTTCAGAGTCATCAACAATTAAAACCAATGGTTTATTATCCATAGATTCACGTTCCATTGCAACTTGATTTTCATACTCATCCCAATCAGTAACGACTTTATTTTTTTGAACCTTCGCTAAATACATCAAGTGATCCGCTTTTAATATACTATCTTCTCTTGATTGATCAGTAGAAACAACTGCACCAATACTCAAAGACAATTGCATCTTGGAATATCCTGATACAACTGTTTGACGTGCTTGTACACGAATTCTTTCAAGCTTTCTTCTAAAACTATCTGCTTGAATTCCATCAAGAATCAATAAAAATTCATCCCCACCATATCGTATGATCTTATCATCACTACGTACATTTTTTTGTATGATTTTTACAATTTCCTTGAGTGCAGCATCACCAGCTTTATGCCCATAGATATCATTACATAATTTAAAATCATCTACATCAATGATTGCGATACCTGCAGATTTTTTCTGATATTTTTCTATATCTTCATAATAAGATCGATTATAGATACCAGTCAAAGCATCTTTATACAACTTTGTTTTTGTTTGTGTAACTTTTTCAACAAGTTTTTTATATCCATCTGAATCAATAAATGCTTTTTCTGAGATTTTCTTTGCAGCTTCTATTGAGCAATCTTGTCCATCTACAATAATATATCTCGCAAAGAATTGATAGCAGTCACCATTAATAAATTCCAACTTTGTAGCATCTTTCTTTTCTTTTAATGCTTTTTCTGAAATACAAAATTCACATGGCTCTACCTTCTTCAATAATTGATAACAATAACGTTCTTTAAAATTCTTTTTTAGTTCATGTTGTCCCTTGATTTCATCCGCAGTTAAAATACGTACATAATCCATGACCAACAACATTGATTGTACTAATTGTTCTGCTTCTTCTTTCGTATATTGATATTTATAATTCACATCCAACATACTTCCCCCTTACAACAAACTATACATCGTAAACATTGGCAAATAAATTGCGATTACAATAAATCCCGCAAACAATGCCAATAGCACTAACATCGTAGGTTCTAATTTACTTAGTGCTGATTTCATCTCATAATCAGCTTCATTGGAATAATAATCTCCTATCGTTTTTAACGTTTCAACTAGTTCCCCACTCTTTTCGCCAACACCACTCATTTCTTTTAATACTTCAGGTAGGTATTGACTAGCATTCATGATTTCCGCTAATGAGCGACCTGTTTCAATCTTTTCTGCCATTGCGAATACTTCCGTAGATATCGCATCATTACTAATGCATTTTGAAGTTACTCTTAAAGCTTCAGAAAGTGTTAATCCAGCTTCCAATAAAGTTGCCATTGTATTAGCGAATTCTTGTGCTGCATTTAATACGTTGATTTTACCAATGATTGGAAGTTTCAATAGAATCCTTCCTTTTCTATTTTTTCCTTCTTCACCTTTTGTACCTAATTGAATAATGATAATCAAAGCACAAATGACACCAATCAATAATATCCAATACTTAGAAAACCAATCACTTGTATGAATCAATATTTGTGTTATTAACGGAAGATCTCCACCCAAGGAATCAAAAACATTCGTCAAAGTTGGAACAACCATCACCATAACAACAATAACTACAACAATTGCGATACAAAACACAAATAATGGATAACTTGTTACAGATTTTATTTTTTGTTTATTTTTAAATTGCTTATCAAAATAAATCTGCATATTTTCAAAAGCTTTTGGTAATGACCCAGAAAGTTCACCTGCCTTAACTGTTTCTAAAAACACTTCTGGTAATCCATCATAGTTTTTACGAAATGCTTGTTCAACACTACTACCATGATTTACATCTTCAGTTGCTTTTTCTAACATTTTCTTTAATTTCTTGTCTTGTGTTTGAGAAGCAATCATAGCCATTGTTTTATCAATCGGAGTTCCTGCTTTCAAAATGATAGCGAATTGAGCACACATGACAGATAAAGCCTTCACATCAAATTTCTTTCCAATTTCAATGTTTAAAACATCATAGATACCACCCGATTTCACTTCTGTAATATCTAATACAACAGGACATTTCGCTTTGATTTTTTCAACTGCTTGTATTTCATCAACTGCTTCAATAACACCTTTAACTTTTGCGCCATCTTTACTTAATGCACTATACTTATAACTAATCATAATAGCTCCCTTATTGTACAGTGACTACTTTATCAACGACTTCTTGTAAAGTTGTAACACCTTGAAGAATCAAATCTCTTCCATTTTCAATCATTGGTGTAAAATTACCATCTTCTTGTACGATTTTTCTAAGTTCTGTTCCATTCTTTCCTTTTACGATTTCATCCCTAATGTGTGCATTAACCGTTAATATCTCAAATACACCAATTCTTCCTCGATAACCTGAATCAAAGCACATATAGCACCCTTTTCCTTCATAGAAATGATTGTTTGTTTGGCGAATGCCAGCTAAATCTAACAAATCAGGATCAGGTTTTACTTCATGTCTACAATTTGGACAAATTTGTCGAACAAGTCTTTGTGATACAACGCCTCTCAAAGACCCACCAATCAGATAAGGCTCTACGCCTAAATCTTTTAAACGATCAATCGCACTGATTGCGTCTTCCGTATGAACAGTTGTCAATACCAAATGCCCTGTCATTGCTGCACGCATAGCTATTGTTGCAGTTTCACCATCACGAATCTCACCAACACAAATAATATCTGGATCTTGTCTTAAACAAGAACGCAAGGCTTCCGCAAATGTTAAGCCAACCTTTTCATTTATCGCAACTTGTGTAACACCTTCAATTTGGAATTCTACTGGATCTTCCAAAGAAATCATATTTACACTATCACTCTTCAATTCTTCAATCATTGTATACAAGGTACTTGTTTTACCTGAACCTGTAGGTCCAACGATCATGATCATTCCAGAACTATTTTTCAAGATTCTAGAGAATCTTTCATTATCTCTATCAGTAATTCCAATTCCTTTACGATTCAAACGATTTTTATCACGTGAAAGAATACGAATAACAATTTTTTCACCATGAATCGTAGGTAAACTATTCAGACGCAAATCAATTGATTTTCCATTTCTTGTATATTGTGCACGACCATCTTGTGGAATACGATGTTCCGTAATATTCATTTCAGACATAACTTTAAATCTTGAAATCACAGATTCTTGTAATGGTTTTGGAATCGTCAACATATCATTTAATCTACCATCTACACGAATTCTTACTAAAACATCATTTTCTCTTGGTTCAATGTGAATATCACTCGCCTTTTCTGCAATACTTCTTTCTATTATAGAATTTACCAATTTAACAGTTGGTGCAGAAGAAGTATTTTCATGAATATTCTTTCTTTCAACAAGTTCTTCAACTGTGGCAGAAATACCTCTTTCTTCTTTCATTTGTGCAATCGCAATCGAAGCACCTTCATTTTCATATAAAACTGATATCGCTCTATCAATTGCATCCGCATATGCAATATAAGGAACAATTTTCTCTTTAGTGATTTGTTTAACCATTTCTAAAGCTTTGAAGTTTAGAGGATCTTCCATAGCCAACGAAATCACACCATTATTTCTTTCAAAAGGAACAACTTTATATTGTTGTGCTATATTCTTAGGAACAATTTCTGCCATATATGGATCTATTCTCTTTTTATTTAAATCAACAAAATCAATTCCTAATTGTAAACGTAAAACTTCAATCAATTGCGTTTCATCAATAAAATGATTTTCTAATAAGACCGCACCTAATCTTTTCCCACTATTCTTTTGTAACTCGATTGCTTTTTCTACTTCAGCTTCAGATAAAACCCCTTCATCTACAAGCATTTCCCCTAATCGTTTATTTTTCATAAGCACCTCACTCAGCGTTACTTTGGTCTATGATCAAACCATTTGTATTTTCTGAACCTTCTATCGTTTCAAAAAATGTAACTTCCATTGATACAGTAACATCATTTGTTTCATCTATATTTGTAGTATTCGTACCAGAAATAGATAAAGAAGAAATCACACATTTATATTGTAAATTCGCGATATTTTGTATGATATTTTCTGCTTCATTATAACTAGATACATGTAAAGTAATATCTGCATTTCTTCTAACAATCGTATCTGTTAAATATGGTTCTGCCCAATTAATAGATACATTAGAACTCTTATCATTTAGGATAGACGCTAATGCATCAATTTCATTTGCGAGATTGTTGTAAGTTGAAACTTCTCCTGTTGATTCATCTACGTGTTGTTCAATATAATTCTGCATTGCTTGCATTTTATTTGCCTTCGCTAATAGAATCGTTGTTTGTTCTTCAACAGTCGTATTATCATATTGTCTTAAAGCATTCTGATATTCCTTATATACAAATTGATAATAGAAAATACCTAATCCCACAACAGCCGCAATAATGACTAACAATGATTCTCGAAGTGAAAATTTATGTTTTAACATCATTGATTTCCTCCTTCTGTTTGGCAAGTAATTTCAATTGTCGCACTAACTCTTGAAGAATCTTCACTATCTGCAGTCGTTCTAGATACCGTTACATAATTTGTACGACTATCTTTTTGTAAGATATCTACAACTTTAGAAATTGTATTCAGATCTGTTAAACCTGTATAAATACTTATAGAATCATTCGTTATTGATATATTTGAAATAGACGTATATGGAAGAACATCTTCATCTATCATCTTTAGTAAATCTGTGCGATTCATACACGCTTTTTCAGAATCTGTTAAAAAAGTTCCAATCATCGCATTATATTTTTCTTCTATTTCACTATAATTTTGAAGTTGTTGATTCAATGACTCTATTTGTTCATTACTTGTATTATAGTTTGATTGTACTTCATTTGTTTTTTGAATGACATCTATTACACAATATTTCGTAAATAAAGCTAACACAACAATAAATATTCCAAATCCAATCAAAGAATAACGATTTGTTTTTGTTTCATGATCCACAACAAAATTCATCGTTTTCTTTGTAGGAAAAATTTCTCTTTTTAACTTCACTTCTTTTGAAAGAAGTGATTTTTTCTTTTCTGTCATATTACTTATCCTCTATCACTCCATACGCCAATAAACCATTCATAACATCTTCATCGTCACTCATCGGTTTAACATCTAATTCAACAGCTTCTTTGATTGCGTCAATCAATAATGGATAATGATATCCCCCACCAAAATAATACAATGTATCTAATGTATTCTCTCGATTCTCATACGTATAATAATTAATTGCACGTTTAATCTCTATTGAAATAAAATCATAGACATCTTTCATTTTTGGATGAGACCATATATCATCTTTATTGATTTTCAAGTATTCCATAGCGATATGAGAATCACAAAACAACAACTCAGAAGCTATTTGTACCATAGAAGAAATTCCAAATTCAATCACTCTCCCCGTTTCAAATACCCCATCATGATACATATCAATGCGTGTATGTTGATAACCAATATCCGCAATTGCGATATCTCCTTCACAATTTTTCAACATTTGACTAATTGCTATTTTTCTAGGAGTTGCTCGTACAAGTTTTAAGCCAGCTTTCTGCATCATTTCTTGATACAATTCCATACGTTCTTTTTTGACTGCACCAACTAAAAGTTCCATTTCTTTTTGATTACCTTGTGAATCATTGATATAACGAATCACAGAATAATCATATATGTATGCATCTTTTTCTTTACCAATGATGTTTGATAGCTCATATGGTAAATTCACTAACAATTGTTTTTCATTCATGAATGGCATTGTAGTCTTTGTGAAATAAATTTCTTGATCCGGTATCACCATTGCACATTTCTTTGTTTTCAATCCATATTCTTTCACTACTTCTTTTAATAGATTACTCATCCCATCAAATGCTATAAATCGATCTTCATCAAAAACATGATCTGGTGTATCCACGCAAACACATTGTGAATCACTAACCAATTTAATAGCACCTGTACCAATATCTATTCCCAATAATTTTTTATGCATAACTCTACCTCACACTCCTAAAAGACTAAAATACCAACTTACAAATTGTGCACCAAACAATAACGATATATATGTTGCCAATGAAATAGATGGACCAAAAGGAATTTTATTTTTTTTCATACCTATCACAAATACAATTCCTATCACACACGCTAGAATCAAATTAAACAAGCTTAATGTGATATCTAAATAAAGACCAACCATGAAGAATAATTTAATATCTCCTCCACCCATCGCTTCTTTCTTCAATATTTTTTCCATGATCCACGTTATACATAAAATACTAAACGCAATCACAAATCCACTCACTATACCACTCACATGAAAATCAAATACCAACCACCAAACACATCCAAACAAGATAAATCCATCTGGTATTTCATATGATTTCAAATCTGATAATGATAGCCCATATAAACAAGTAATCAATCCAAGATTCTTTAATAGTACAAAGTCTAATCTTCCATATATGCCAACATACAACGCAAATAACGATCCTAATATAACTTCACTCCAAACATATGTACTAGATAACTTTGTACCACAATACCTACATTTTCCTTTTAAGAAAATATAAGAGAAAACAGGAAATAAATCTATGATGTTCAATGTATGACCACACACATCACATTTACTTCTACCCGTCCACCACTTTTCATGATGAATGATACGATCACTCACACAATTCAAAAAACTACCAAATACACTACCCAAAATAAATGCCACAACAATACAGTAAATCTTTAAAGGTACACTTTCATATATATTCATGATGCACCTCCTGTCCAAAGAAGTTGTATCGTGTTATCTTCTACGATAACTTCTAATATCATTGTGTCTTTTTCACCCATATATACATTCCCATCGATTTCGGGATCTTGAGAATCATTATATCCTTTGATTTTATTACCAACGATCTTATGAGAATTTATATCATAATAACCAACATATTTTCCCGAAATGTAATGTTCACATGTCCCATGACTATTCGAACAATCATCTACAGGACATTGGATTCCATTCAAACTATTTACTTTCGCTACACTTTCACATGTATTAATATATGTTTTATCATTTCCACTACGCACATGAAAATCTAACCACCCAAATGCATTTCCAGCAAAATACAACAACTCTAATCCAATACAAATCAACGCTACCAATTCAATCATCGTTACTCTTCCTTTTTGCATCATGATGTCACCTCATTCAATGTACGCACAGAAAATGTTTCCTCTACTAAACTTCCCAAAGAATCTGTTCCAATATTCATCGTGACATGAAAAACTTTATTGTTTTCATCATATGTCAAAGATACTATTTTTACACCTAATTCATTTGAATAATTTGCGTGTGACAACAAACGATTGTATTGTGTGTCATCACCCAATGCCAATTCTCCATATTTTGTATTATTTTGAATCACTTCATTCTGATTGCCATTTAAGATAACCAATTCTGTCAAATCAGAACTTACAGCGTAAGTAACAGAATAAAATTTCTTGACTTGTCCATCTTCAACAACGATTTTATTTGTATATTTCAATTCATTTGACAATAAAGTTTCTAGCGTTGTACTTAATTGTTGTGCTTGTGATAAACGAATCGCTGTTTGAAATTGTCTATTCGCAACAGATACTCCAGATACAAGAGCTACACTAGCAATCGCAACTAAAAGAACCGTACATAACACTTCTGTTAATGTAAAGCCACTTCTTGTATTCTTATGTATCTGTATTCTCTTATTCATAGTAATAGTATCCTGTATCTTCTTTATATACTTTGATGTCTGTATTTGTTTTAGAACCATTTCTTTCAATGGTTACATGTAGTGAAGAATCTAATGTTCCATTGTTTTGAAATGGTTGATTGATTTGTTTTGCCTTATTGTTTACTCTAGCACTTGCGAGAATAGAAGATTGTAAAGCCACAAAACATATCACAATGATTAATACCGAAATCAATGATTCTACTATTGTTTCACCTTTATGATTCATGCTTCACTCCTTCCCACTTGCTTCTTGAAAATTCCATATCACACGATCATTTAATTTAGAAAGTGTATATTTTAAATATTGTTTACTTGTATCTGTTTCTAACAAAAATACAACAACACAATCATTCAAATCACTCCCTTGTTGTAAATGATAAGAAACCTTTACAGAATCATAGATTTCTTGTTCTGTTCCTGTTTGTAAAGTAAATAACTCTATATCATTTTCGTTATAGCTGCCATTCACAAATGCACTTGTTATTTCTTTTACTTCATCATTGAAATATCCACATTCATTTGTATCTTTTACATTATTTTCTTCATAACTCAATGAAAATTGTTCACCTTGATTCAATTGTCTTTTTATCATCAATGTCGCTGAATCCAACGATAATGAATCTTGTTGACTATTACGAATCGAACGTGTTCTTTTTAATGCAGAAACACTTGCGGAAACAATCGTTAACGAAACCATCGCTGCAACCAACATCATAATCAAGGCAAAAAGGATAGAGACGCCATTTTGATCATTCAATTTTTGTTTTATTATTTTCATTAACATCTCCTCCTTTCATTAATGCTTATTTTTTAATCTTGAATCTCTTCTACTGGATTTGTACTAGATTCTTGCACGTTAGTTTCTTCATTAATTGACTGCGGTACTTCACTAGTAAGATTAAGATTTACGTATAACACGTATGTTGTATTACCACTCGTAATAGAAATCTGTAATACAGGATTTTGTAACTGAGTAACATTACTCAAATCCACAGAAACAGGAAGATAACGATACTCATTAGACTCATAAATATCGTTGCCAATCGTTACTTTTGCACCTTCGACTTCCTTGCCATCTAAAATTTTTCCAGTAATCGTAGAATTAGATAAAATCGTAGTCGTTTTTCTTTCATACAAATAATAAGATGCTTCACTATATACTGGTTTATCTTCATCGGTATACGATACGTAATTCCCGTCAATTGTTGCCTTAGCTTGTATTGTCGCTTCATTAAAAGTAGTTTGATTTGATAATCCAACAAAATCAGTTTTCGTAATCGTGATTCTCTTTGTCGCTGTATAATCAATGCCATTGTAATTCTTTGTAGCGGTAATCAATACCGTTGCGTTATTCCCATAGCCTATAATTGTTAGTGACTTTTGATTTACATCTGAACTATCATCAACCAATTCATATCCAACATCACCTTTTTCATCCATATCACATGATGGTTGGATCTGCCAAGCTACGTCTGTTAATACATTAGGTACTGTCGATGTCGCTGAAATTTTGGCGGTTTCTGTATGTCCTTCTGCCAACTGCATTTCTTCTTTATCTGATTGAATCACAAAATCACCAGTAATATTCAGAATGAATGATGCTTCTTTATTTTCCCAAGAGGCTGTAACCTTCACTGAACCTGTCTTCTTTGCGGTAATTGTTACTAAGTAATTTCCATCACTATCTTTCGTGATTTCTGTAACATCTTCGATGTATTCTGTATCACCCGTAACAGATATCGTACTTGTATCTATTTCAGAATCTCCATTTTTAATAATTTTGAATTGTTTTTTAGCTACTCCGTTTTCATCTAAGCAGTCAAATAGATTCATCACATCAGAACCATTTTCCCAATACGCTCCATCAAATGGCCATTCACCATAATGAACATTCACAGTTTCATTTTCTTCTGGTTGTTGGATAACTGTTGGAAATGGATAATTCTTTCTTTCTAGCTTTGATTGGCCAGCATGGAAACTATATTTACCACTAATATCTTGTCCATTTTCTAAAGTTGTCACAGAATACCATGCATCTCCCAAAGAAGTAATCATTTCATTAGAAGAGAGTTCCGTATAAGTTTTACTTGTTACTTCATACTTTCTTCCAGAAACATCACCATAGTCATTATTCCCTGAAACTTTTGTCATCCATTTAGCGTTACCACTTAACATTGCTTGTTTATATGTTGCATCTTGAATCAATGTTGCTGGTGAAGTATAACGTGAATCACCAATGTGATATTTTGGTAAATTATCTGTATTGAAATTCGAACTATTTTCTAAATAATAACAATTTTGAATCATGACTCCATCCGAATCCCATACATTATTAAAACGGTCCGCCAATGATGTAATCATAGAAATACTTCGAATCGTTCCTTGCATAGCAGGAAAATTCATATATGTATATGAATTATCTACTGCTGGCTTTCCTTCTTTTAATCCAGAACTATTAGTGAAATTTTGATAATTCATCGCAAATCCACTTCCAGAAATACCTGAAATATAAATATTTGTACTATTGTTTAATGAAACAACACCTTTACTATTAGTTGTACTAACATTTCTACCATAAGAGTCATATGATTCATTTAATATTTCTTCTCCAACAGTGATGTTTCCACCTGTATAACAATCTGAGATTTTATATTGTGTAGCTCCCGTCAATCCACCAACACGAATAAAATTACCCCAAGTAGCTTTTGTAAAGTTTCCGTTTTGATCTTTATGTGTTGCGTTAATTTGAATATCTACAACAGCAGAACATTTTTGTAATTTCACATTTGCCACACCAATCAAACCACCAACATTCGCTTCACCAAGTGTTTGTGTATTCTTACTATTATCAATGATTTGATACCCTGCAATTGCACAGTTACTGATTGTATTTGTACCTTTTGTTTCTTCATAATCATACGCAATGCCAATCAAACCACCTAATGCATACGCACCAGCTGTACTAGTATTTTCACTTGCACGTTCAATGATAGACCCAGTTTCACTATACAAAATAATATTTTGCATATTTGCACCAGCAGTTACACCAAATACCCCAACTGTAAAACGATCTGTTGTGATACTTAATTCTTGGATCTTATAACTTTGTCCATCATAACTACTACCGAACCAACTATATAACATTGCGTTATATCCACCATTTGAAGAAGTAGATTGCCCAGCAATCGGTGTAAAGTTTGAATAATCCTTTCCATTCAAATCATGTGATTGTAAATATTTGAAACTTGAACGATCAGAATTTCCTGCACTTTGTTTTGTTTGTGAACCTGTACCAGATACGGTCGTATACATCAAATAATTGAAGTGTTTATAAATATTTTCATTTTTAGTTACAATTGAATCAGTACAACTTCCCCACCAATTACATGATTGTTCTGTTGTTTGATATGTATACGTAGAATTATCTACTGCTGTTGTTGTATTTTGTGTATAAGCATTCCAGTTAATGTACTGTAGTTGTTGGATACTACGAATTTCATACGCTGTATTTTCTAAACCTGGCGTTGTATTAATATAGTTCGTATCTACTTTTTCATCTAGTTGATATCCATTTGGTTGATCAAAAGATAATGCATTGGCAAAGAATGGAGAAACATGGAACGTATAATCTATATCTTTAATAGATAATATAAATGTTCCATTGGTATTATCACCATCTATCTTTAGATTATCTCCCGTTGTATATGGATAGAACGTAAATTCTGGCATTTGTGTTTCAAATTGTTGTTTTGCCTCACTATTTAATGCTTCACTTGTATTCAAAACAATACCATTTGTTGTTAATGAAGCGTAACTTGTTAATTCTTTAGATTCAAAATAACCATATCCATATTCTGTAACCACACCACCATCATCATGTGAATCACAAAGTGTACTTTGTTGATAGATTGTTTGATTTTCTACGTCAAAACCAATGTATGTTAATTTATAACCCTCATTTTCTCCACCAGTCTCATGTTCCCAATAATAAACACCATAATATCCTAGATCTGGTTTAACGATCCATTCACCATAATGAATCAATGAACCATTTCCATCTTTTACAACTGCTTTCATTGGGTAATTGATTGATGTATCATTGCTTAATTGTTTTGTAATATCACAATATAAAGAAGTTTGTGCGTTAGCATTATTCGCCATAGATACTAACTTACTAAAAGTCGCTGGAATACCTGTACTATCATTTATATTCACACTTGTATCTGTTGTAATAGAATTTCCTCTACCATAAGAATACAAATCATTTACAAAACGATAACTACCTTGTGATAGATAATACGAACTCTTTGTGGATCCATTTCCTTCTTTAGAGCCAAATGCATATGCATTACTACCACTACCCGCCGCCGTCAAAGCAGTTGCACAATAAGATTGTGTAATACTACCAGCATTATATGCACTAAATCCCGCAATCACCGTTTTTCCATTTGAAGCATTTGATGAAATATGTGATAAAGCATATGTATTGTAAATATTTCCGCTAGTTGCGTTATAACCTACAAATCCACCTGCATAAGCTTGCGCATTATCCATTCTCAATTTTATAGATGGATGATCAGATGAACAGTTACGAATATCTCCTTCGTTATATCCTACAAATCCGCCTATATATAACTTACTATTTGAATATCCATAAACTGTACCGTCTCTACTAGATAAATCATAACCAGCAGTTGCACAATTTCGAATCGTTCCTTTATTTTTTCCTACAAGTACACCTTCATATATCGTTTCATTTTGAACAGCCACTTTATTTCTTTTCACATAATAAGAAGACGTTGATGAATATTGTGTAACTAATACTGTATTTAAAACTTTACCCGTTTCACCAACTTGTCCAAACATTCCAACATAGTTTCCATTTCCTGCTTCAAAACTAATATCAGTAATTTTGTAACAAGTACCATCATATGTCGCATTAAAACTACTTCTTTCTCCTATTGGAATTTGTTGAGTAACGATTCCATATGGTGTATATGTATTCCAATCATAAACACTATAAACAATATCTCTTTCTTGTTTATAAGTAATAGAAGTATATTTTTGATACCCATCATCAAAGTAAGTCGCCAAATTATACAATTGTCTTGGAGAACGAATAGAAACAGAAGTTGGCATATTTGAAATGCTCGCATTTTCACTAACTTCTTTTACGCTTCTAGCGAAATGAGGATTAAAATCATAATATTTTGTTTCTGTATTTTCTGCATTTAAAGTAATTCTTTCATAATATCCATCAATATAATGATCCACATTTAATACCTCTTTTGTTAGAGGATAGATCCAATATTCATCTGTGTTGACTGTAACACTAATATGATCACTATTCTTTGTATTAATAGAATAGTCTTGTTGATTGATCGTTATGGTTACACTTTCTGGCATATCTGTATCATTTGCCTTATACAAAAGACCATAACCATCACCAATAATTGTTGAATCATTTTTTAAAGTATTACTTAAATTCGCACCTTCAAATCCATATCCATCATCATATTGTTCATAATAAACTAAAGCACCAGAAATAAAATCAGCATTCCAATCTCCATAATGAGGAAGATCTTTTAAACGCGCATATGTATATCCACTTAAAGATTGTCCCATCATTTGATATGGCACAAGTTTATTTGAAGCGGATTTTGTAAATGCGGAACTTGGTACTGTTGATTTATATAATTGTTGCCCATAAGTTGTACCAGATGTATTACTTCTTAGATAATAAGCAGTATTCTCATTATTTGATGTAGCGATATAACTGCCAACTAAACTTGTATCAATCATATCAATACCACCATCTTCACTTCTGTTATAACAAGCAATGATTGTATAAGCATCAGATAAATTAGCTTTTCCATTCACAATACCTGCACCAACAGAACCTTCCACTTGATCTAAACCAATGAATCCTGCAGAATACGCATCTTTAATTGTCAGTTCGTTAGAACTTGTACCAACAAGCCCACCAACACACTTGCCATACATATAACTATCCGCATAAGAAATATTCATTGTAATGGAACCACTATTTGATCCAACAAGTCCACCAACCGTTGAACCTTCATTTCCTAATACACTTGAAACAAAACTCTTTTCAATAGTTAATGTTCCTATATTATTACCTACAAGTCCGCCAACTACATTTCCTCTCAACCATACAACAGATTCTAAATTTTTATCTGCAGTAATATTTGTTGGGATATCATCATTTGAGCTATCTAAATACGAAGCACAATTTAAAATCGAAACATTTCCTTTCACTGTTCCAATGAAACCACCAATTGTTTGACTACCATAAATTCTTTCCCCAACAAGTTGAATGCCTGTTAAAGATAAATCATTAGCTTCATAAAACAATCCATTTTCTTTTGATGATAATTGATAAATTGAATAAAAGTCACCATCATCATCTACATTCGTTTCAATACTCTTTAATTTTGAATTACGAATAGATTTAAAATTAGGAACACTAATAGATGTAACATTTCCATTTTGTGTAATCTTATCAACAGAAATCAACTGATTGAAATAACCACTCTTATACGCATCATAAAAATCACTATCTTCCGAGAAAGAAATATCATTTTCAATGATTGCGGAAGTAATATCTTTGTAGCCATTTACTTTATATTCACTTTGATCAACAATCAAACCAGAACTATCATCTAAATTCTGTAAATGTCTTCCACATTTAATTTGCGCTACAGTTGATGTAGTATTAAATGATTTTTCATAACCAAAAATACTATTACCAGATGCTGATTTCTTATCACCTTTTACTCTTTTATCTGAAGAAGTTACTTCAGCGTTCAATGTAATATCACTTCCCGCAACCAACTTACTTGTATGACTGCTATTCATACCAAACAAATAATCAAAACGAGTATTCGTCTGAGACAAATCATCTAACTTGATTGTGAAAACAATATTCAAACCACTTGTTTCAACACTTAAAAAAGACTTTGCATTCCCAATTGTATTTCCATTACTTGTCCAAAGATTATTACTATAATCCATTGTATAAGCATTGTTATAAACATCCTTCAATGTAAAAGAAAAAGATAATTTGTTAGAATTCAAGCCAACAGGTCTTCTCACCGTCACAACTGCAGTATTAATTTCTTCATTAGAATTGATTTGTATATTAGAAATCGTTACTGAAGATGTATTGCTACCACTCGCCCCACTACCATCGTAGTATCCAACTTTAGGTGAATTATTATAAGCTGAAATTCTCTCATCCCTTGAAATACGGAAAGAATCATCCGTAATAGAACCATTTACATAATCATTTAAAACAGTTTGATCATCACTGTAATAAACCGCAAATACTGTCGCAGCAGTTAACTCTTCTTTTTCACTGCTTCCTTTTTCTACTGCACTTTTTGGAATCATTTCAATGACCCAGCCACATTCATCATTATCTAATTCATCACTCAAAACAGAATCATCAACAATCTCTCCAGCAATATCACTATTCTTCATGAAGTAATAGATATGTTGTGTTAGATTTTCATTTGATTCTGTATAGTATGTATCTGGTATCTTATTCAATTCAACTAAATCACTATGAATATTCGGATCATAAACATCCATATTTCCTTGGGTATACAGTTCAGACAATCTATTTTGTACTGCAGTATAAATTGTTTCTGCCTTTGTATCCAACTCTTTTTGTTTTAAATTCCTCTGTAAAATAAAAATTCCAGGAACAATTAACGCAAACAAAATCACTAGTATTAAAACAGTTATTAATACCTCTGATAATGTAAAGCCTTTTCTGTTTCTATTCACACCTATATCACTATTCATTTCATCCCACTTAATGTATTAATATACATATAATATTGTATCAAAAAACCCCTATATTCGAATCATTAAAACAACTCTAAAATGCATAAATATTCTATTTACAACAATAAATACAGAAAAAATGAAAAATTTTCACAAAAATGACTCAAAAATAATATAAATATAACTTTTATATAACTAATTGTTGACAACCACTATATAACCAGTGTTATACTTTAATCGTCTTAAAAGAGTAGGGAGATAAACAATTATGAAAAAGACAAACAATAAAAAAGGCTTTACATTAGCCGAGTTACTCGTAGTAGTAGCAATTATCGCAGTATTGGTCGCTATCGCAATTCCAATTTTCACTTCACAGTTAGAGAAAGCTAGAGAGGCTACAGACGCTGCT
>CAVHRL010000026.1:0-22758 GCA_963638375.1 Lachnospiraceae bacterium | reverse complement strand
AGATTTCGAAGTATGATAGTGGTCATTTGATCAAATCATGGAATCAACCGATTATCGGTAGTCCTTTTTACATGAGTATCATAACATGGATTTTTAATGGAAAGAAAAAATAATTTAAAGAATTCACAAAAAAATTGTGAATAGTATATTAGGTTACCATAACGATTATGCGATTGATTCAACAGTTTTTAGATTTTCTTGAGAAGATGTTTATGACATTAGTGAAAATATTAGTTATAAAACCTAAAGAAAATGGATAAAACTAGCACTTCATAACATTTCGTTGTATGATATTTTATGTTAAGGGGGAAACCAAATGTTTGATAATCCTGAAATTGATAAGCTTATTATATTTGCATTACTAGGAATGGTTGCGGTATTGGGAATTGCGGTAATTTTCTTAGGTGTAAAGAAAAATACATATTACGTGGATGAAAATGGTGATGAAATCAAACCAGTTTCAAAGGCACAAGCACAAAAGAAAGTTGTACAACAACCTAAGCCAGTTGAAGCTGCACCTATAAAACCAGTTGAAGATCTTGCGTTTGAAAATCAACTTCAAGAAGCAATGTCAGTAAAACCTGCTTCTCCTAAAGGAGTTGCGTTAACAATCACAATCAATGGTCTAGCTCAACAAGTAACAGTCAACACTTTACCTGCAATGTTAGGCCGTGATAGTAATTCTTGTGAGATTCCAGTTTCTGAACCTGCAGTTTCTAGAAGACATGCAAGATTCACAGTGGATGATGGAACGTTGTATCTAGAAGATGTTTCTGAACACAATGGAACATTCTTGAATGGTTCAAAACTTCCACCTCTTGGTAGAGGGAAGGTTACAGAAGGTGCTAAGATCAATCTTGGTCGAGCAGAAATCATTGTAAATAAGATTTTGTATTAGGCTTTCTTTGGAAAGTCTTTTTTTGTGGAAGATTATTAAAAAAAGATGAAATAAAGTGCATATTTATAAAGCTCAATATAAAATAGTACATATGCATTGGAGGTATTATGGAGAATAATCAAATAATCAATGGATTTAAAGTAATTAGAGTTAATCAAGTACCTGATGTAAAAGGTACATTATATGAAATGGAACATGTTAAAACAGGCGCAAAACTAGCTTGGCTAGATAGAGAAGATGAAAATAAAACATTTTCAATTGCGTTTAAAACAATTCCAGAAAATGATACAGGTGTGTTTCATATATTGGAACATTCTGTTTTAAATGGATCTAAGAAATATCCAGTTAGAGAACCATTTGTTGAACTGTTGAAGGGAAGTATGCAGACATTTTTAAACGCATTAACTTTTCCTGATAAAACAATGTATCCTGTTTCTTCTAGAAACCAAAAAGATTTTATGAATTTGATGTCTGTATATATGGACGCAGTGTTTCATCCCGCAATATATACAAATCCAAATATCTTCTATCAAGAAGGATGGCATTATGAAATTCGTAAAGCAGAAGATACGCCGGTATATAAAGGTGTTGTTTTAAATGAAATGAAAGGTGCATTCTCTTCTGTTGATGAAATTATCATCAATGAATTGAATCGTATGTTATTTCCAGATAATTGTTATAAATATGTTTCTGGAGGTGATCCTGAATATATTACAGATCTTTCTTATGAGAAATTTATAGAAACACATCAAAAGTTTTATCATCCAAGTAACGCAAGAGTTTGGTTAGATGGAAGTGTTAATATTGAAGAAGTCACAAAGTTTATTAATGATGAATATTTTTCTCAATATGAAAAAGAAGCTATGAACTTTGATATTCCATTCCAAGAAGAAAAAGAAGCACAACATCATAAAGTATTGTATGAATTATCAAGTGATGAAAGTGAAGAACATCGCACACAGATTGCCTTGGCTAGAGTTGTATCTTCTTTTGACCAACCTATTAAGAATATCGCATGGGGTGTTTTATCTACAGTTTTAGTTTCTTCTAATGAATCTGAATTAAAGAAAGCAATCATAGATAATGATCTAGGTGAAGATGTTGAATTAGATATATATGATGGAATTCAACAACCATGGATCGTTATGTGCATTCGTAATACAGATGAAGATAAATATGACGAAATCATGCACACAATAAAAGAGTGTGCTGAAAAGATGCTTGAAAAGGGACTGGATCACGAGGCAATTCTTGCGACATTGAATCAAATGGAATTCAGATATCGTGAAAAACATGAACCAGCAGGTGTCATGTTCGCACAACGTGCATTAGAAACTTGGTTATATGATGGAGATATCACACAAGGATTCTCTTTGGGTTCTGTTTTTGAGGAATTGAGAAAGAAAGTAGAAGAAGGATATTTTGAAGAGTTAATGAAGGAATTCTTCTTATCTGATCATGTATCCACTTTGATTGCAGTTCCTTCCACAAAATTAGGTGAAGAAAGGATCCAACACGAACAAGATAAATTACTACAGGCAAAAGCTTCTTGGAATGAAGAAATTCAAAAATATGTTGATATCAATCAAAAACTAGATGCTTGGCAAGCAACACCAGATACCTTGGAACAAATCAATACATTACCAAAGTTAACACTTCAAGATATTTCCAACGAGCCAATTGAATATCCATATGAAGT
This sequence comes from Lachnospiraceae bacterium, assembly GCA_963638375.1. Classification (GTDB taxonomy): domain Bacteria; phylum Bacillota_I; class Bacilli_A; order Erysipelotrichales; family Erysipelotrichaceae; genus Bulleidia. Next base: position 20,161 of record CAVHRL010000026.1, on the reverse strand, counting down.
TGTTCATGAAAATGGTGTTGATATCATTGTCCATCCACAAGAAGATACAGGTATTGTTTACATGAATTTCTATTTCAATCTTGCAGGTGTTACGGTAGATAGATTATCTTCATTAGGTTTATTTGTATCCTTACTAACAAATCTACCAACAAAAAATAAAACGGTTGAACAACTACAAAGTGCAATTAGAAAAGATTTAGGTGGATTATCATTTGGATTAGATTCTTATTCCAAATCACATGAACATGAATCTTGTTTACCATTATTAGTAGCTAGTGCGTCTTGTTTAAAACAAAATACAAAACAAGCAATTTCATTGATATTGGAAGTTGCGAAAGAAACAATTTTTGATGCGGATAAAATCTTACCAATTTTAAAACAAGAAAATGATTCCTTCAGACAAGGGTTAAGTGCTTCTGGTCAAAGTTATGCGATGAGAAGATGTGCAGCACATAATAGTGCAGAAGGTGTATTCCGTGAATATGTTGGTGGATATGCATCTGGAATCTTTGATAAAGATTTAGAAAAGAATTATGAATCTAAGATTGATGAATTTATCAATGATTGTACATTGTTTCAAGAAATCTTATTCTCAAAAGATCGTTGTACAGCTTCTATCACAGGAAAAGAGAATATCGATATCGTAAAGGAATTTGTTGATCAATTATATACAGTAGAAGCTATTAAAGCGAAAGTGCATTATCCTTTATTAAAAGAAAAGAAGGAATTTATCCAAATACCTGGTGGGGTATCTTATAGCGCAATCAACCAAAATATTGAAGTGTTAGGAGAGAAATATTCACCAGTATTAAACGTTCTATCTCATTTATTAACATATGATTATTTATGGAATGAGGTCCGTGTAAAAGGTGGTGCGTATGGTACTGGTTTTGCGGTCAATGCTAATGGAAATATTGGCGCGTATTCATATCGTGATCCAGATGTAAAAAACGCATTAAATGCATATCAAAATATCTATCAAAGAGTAGAAGAAATGAATACAAGTAATGAAGATCTAACACAGATGATCATTGGTACAATTGCATCAAGTGAACCTTTATTATCTTCGTTAGGAAAAATTAGAGTTGCGGATAGATTCTACTTTACAGGTATTACGTATGATGATAGAAAAAACAATCGTGAGAAAATTATTTCTACAAAAGCAGATACATTAGGAAAGTATTCTTCTATATTCAAGAATGCTATGGAAGAAGCATGTATTTGTGTTGTTGGAAATGAAGAAACTTACGAACAAATAAAAGATGAAGGTTATATCAAATTAGAAATGATTTAATCTTCTAAAGGGGGTTTTATGTCAAAGAAAAAATTTGAATCTAAGACAGAATTAATTTTATTCTTTCTGAATGGTTCAAAAAGATATTTTATTGGGGCAATTTTCTTTGCGTGTTTAGTATCACTATTAGATTTGATCAATCCAAAGATCATATCTTTTACAGTTGATACTGTATTAGGTGATTCTACAACTACAATACCAACATTTATTGAAAATATCATAAATAGTTTTGGTGGAATAACATGGTTAAAGAATCATCTGGGTGTTATTGCCGTATGTGTTATTGGTGTATCAATTATTGGAGCATTATGTAGATTCTTATTCAATTTATGTAATACAAAAGGTGCTGAAAAATTAGTGCATACAATGCGTAATGAACTTTTTGATCATATATTACATTTGCCATTTTCATGGCATTCAGAAAATCAGACAGGAGATATCATTCAAAGATGTACTTCTGATGTTGAACAAATCAAAATATTTTTATCAGAACAATTAACAGTTTTGTTTCGTTTTATTATATTGATTGTTTTAGCGATATATTTCATGTTTACAATCAATGTAAAATTAACACTTGTAGCTTCTATCTTTATCCCAATCATTGTTGGATATTCTTTATTCTTTCATAAAGGGATAGGTGAATCATTTGAAAAAGTAGATATTGAAGAAGGAAAGTTATCTTCAATCGCACAAGAAAATTTGACAGGTGTTAGAGTTGTACGAGCTTTTGGAAGAGAATCGTATGAAAGAGAACGATTTGAAAAACAAAATGAATATTACACATCTATGTGGGTTCATTTAATGAATCTGTTAGCTGCGTTCTGGTCTTCGGCTGATTTATTTTCTTATTTACAAATCATGTGTGTATTAGCGTATGGTGCTGTTTTGACAGTTAATGGAGAAATGAGTGCAGGTGATTATATCGCATTTAATTCCTATGCAAGCATGTTAATGTGGCCAATTCGTACATTAGGCAGAGTGATTGCGAATTTATCAAAAGCAGGGATTTCCATTGATCGTTTGATGTATATCATGAATAGTGAAGAAGAACATGATAAAGAAGACGCAAAAGATATTGATATGCATCAAGATATCGTATTTGATCATGTTTCCTTCCAATATGAAAATGGCACTTCAGAAATATTAGAAGATATTTCTTTTGAAGTGAAAGCAGGCACAACAGTTGGTATCTTAGGAGGAACAGGATCAGGTAAAAGTACATTGATGTATTTATTGGATCGTTTATATGAACTAAAAGAAGGGGAAGGTTCTATTACAATTGGTGGTGTTGATATCAAAGATATCAAATCTGATTGTTTAAGAAAAAATATTGGTATGGTACTTCAAGAACCATATCTATTCTCTAGAACATTAGAGGAAAATATTGCGATTGCTTTACCTGACATGGATCACGAAAAAGTACGTTTAGCTGCGAAAGTTGCCTCTTTGGATCACGCAATTGAACATTTCCAAGAAGGTTATCAAACTTATGTTGGTGAAAGAGGTGTCACGTTATCTGGTGGTCAAAAACAAAGAACAGCGATTGCGCAGATGCTAATATCGAAACCACCTATCATGGTGTTTGATGATTCTTTAAGTGCAGTAGATGCGGAAACTGACGCAAAGATTCGAAGTGCATTAAAAGAAAATGTTGGTGATTCAACAGTTATTTTGATTGCGCAAAGAATTACAACATTAATGAATGCGGATTTGATACTTGTAATGGATAATGGAAAGATCATTGAAAGAGGAACACATGACGAACTCATCCAACAAGATGGCATATACAAAAAGATCTATGACCTACAAAGTCGTAGCTCTTCGGAGGTTTTACAATGAAAGAAAATAAGAATGTAAAATTAAAATTATTTGGTATTCCAAAACTTCTTCCATTTATGAAACCATATCGTAAAATCATGATTACAATGATCATCATTGGTGCTTTATCATCTTTGATTGATTCTATTTATCCTTTATTTAATCAATATGCATTGAATCATTTTGTCGCATTAAAAACAACAGATACTTTAATTCCATTCATCATTGCGTATTTAGTGATATTAGTTTTATTTGTTATCATGAACTATGTAAGCACATCCTTTGCGGGAAAAATAGAAATGAATGTAAATAGAGATTTAAGAAATGCTTCTTTTAATCATCTACAAGAATTATCATTCTCTTACTTTAACCAAAATAATGTTGGATATGTTCACGCAAGAGTCATGAGTGATACAGGAAGAATTGGACAATTAGTCTCATGGGATATGATGGATATTGTTTGGCAAGGTTCCTATTTGATATTTATCATCATTAATATGTCACTTATCAATATGCGATTAGCTTTATATATCATGATGATCATTCCAATCGCAGTTATATTGATTGTTTTCTTCCAAAAAGAACTCATTACTTTAAATAGAAAAATCAGAGAAATCAATTCTAAGATTACTTCTAATTTTAATGAAGGAATTACAGGTGCGAAATCTATTAAAACATTAGTAGTAGAAAATAAAATCAATTCAGATTTTGATAAAGATACTTTAGATATGGAGAATACTTCTGTAAGAGCAGGTAAATTCTCTGCAGCCTTTACATCTTTAGTAACGATGTTATCTTCTATTACATTAGCGATTGTTTTATGGAAAGGTGGAAAAATCAATCAAGAAGGCGTGATATTGATTGGTACACTATCTGTCTTTATGACATATGCATTAAATATGTTAGAACCAATTCAAAACATTGTGGGTTCTATATCTAGATTAATTGCGATACAAGTCAATATTGAAAGATTAACAACACTATTAGAAACAGAATCAGATGTAGCTGATAGCCCAGAAGTTATTGAAAAGTATGGTGATACATTTCATCCAAAGAAAGAAAACTGGGAACAATTATATGGAGATGTTGAATTCAAAGATGTATCTTTCAAATATCCGGATGGAAATGAAATGGTGTTAGAACATTTCAACTTAGTTGTTCCACAAGGTACAAATGTCGCAATCGTAGGTGAAACAGGTGCAGGTAAATCAACACTTGTAAATTTAGTTTGTCGATTCTTTGAACCAACAGAAGGTCAAGTTTTAATTGATGGAAAAGATGCAAGAAAAAGATCACAGTTGTGGTTGCATTCTAATATTGGATATGTACTTCAAACACCTCACTTATTCTCTGGATCTATTCGAGATAACTTAAAGTATGGTAATCCAGACGCAACAGATGAAGATATTTGGAAAGCATTAAAATTAGTTAACGCTGAATTTGTCATTGCGAAGATGGATAAAGGATTAGATTCTCAAGTCGGTGAAGGTGGAGATTTATTATCCACTGGTGAAAAACAATTAATTTCTTTCGCCCGTGCAATTCTATCTGATCCAAGAATATTAGTATTAGATGAAGCAACTGCTTCCATTGATACATTGACAGAAAAAGCTATTCAAGATGCAATATTCACAGTCATCAAAGGTAGAACATCATTTGTGATTGCACATAGACTTTCTACGATTGTAGATGCAGATGTGATATTAGTTGTTAAAGATGGAAAGATCATTGAAAGAGGTAAGCATGGTGAATTGATGAAACAACATGGTTACTACTATGATCTCTATACAAGACAATACGAAGAAATGGCAACAAATTTAGTTTCTGAACAAGCATAAAAGATACCTCTTCTTAATGGAGAGGTATTTTAATAGTTTGGACATGGATTCTAAATAAGAAATAAAGATCTAAGAATTTCTCTTAGATCTCTATAAATGATTCATTATGGAATGAATAGGCATATGCAGTAATTGTAGTATTAGGATACATGATCTGTAATGCCTTTTTGTATGTGTTTAATTGAGAAGTATATCGATTTTTGATTTCATCATTGGTTGTGTTATCTGTTTTATAGTCAATGAGAATGATTTCAGAATCAGATATTGCGACAAAGTCCATTGTTCCTGTGATACGTTCGTTGTTTTGATCAACATAGAAAGGGAATTCTTTGTATATCTTCATAGATAGTGCCTTCTTGTAAATATCACTATTTGAGAAATGTAATATTCTTTCTTTATCAGATTTTGTTAAATCAAATGATTCTAAATCATCGAATGTCCATTCTCTGTTAGGTAATGCTTCCATCGTTTCATGTATCTTTGTACCATAATTTGTTCCTGATAGTTTGCTGGAGGAATCTAAATCAGGCAAATGTTTTACCTCAGTTGATGATGGTGTATAAAGATCTGATAATAAGTGTGGTTGTTCTTTTAAGTGTGGTAGCTTAGAAACATAGTTTCTAGAAAATGGTTTGTATTTTTCTACATCCATTTCTTCTATATCACACATCTTAAAGTATGGATCATTGATCATCGCGTTGATAATCAAACCAGTCATACCATTTCTTTGACTTAACAATGACAAATCAACATCTTGTTCTACAAGATCTTTCTTCGTTGCGTCAACAATAAACAATCTTTTTTCTGCACGTGTTATCGCAACATATAAAAGACGAATAAACTCTTCAATATCTTCTAGATTAGAATGATATTCTACTGCCATTCTTTGTATCGTTGGACGTTTCACACGATTTGGCATTGTGAGATGAGTAATCCCTAACTTTAATACGTCATCAATCATGACTGCACTGGAAGTATCTCTAAATCGATTCTCTGAAGTACTCCATAAAAATACATTTGCGTATTGTAAACCTTTGGATTGGTGAATTGTTGTAACTGTCACAACATCATCATCTTTCCCTTTAGATACTGCTTCAGATGATTTCTCATCTTCACTAGCTTCCATAACATCTAAGAAGTCTTGTAAAGAATCAATTCTACTATTTGAAACGAGTTCAAATAGATAATCAAAGTTTGCTTTTTGAGAATCATTCAAACGATTATAGAAGTCATGTGAAATACTGATTTTTGTTAATAAATCTAGTACACCCTCAAACTCCGCAATTTGTCGTAATTCTTTCAATTCCTCTAGAATATCTTTATGTTTGATACAAATCCCATCATAGATCGTTCCATATTGAATCTTTAATCGCGCTAAATCATTATCAGAAAATTCATAATAATGAGAAACAAGAACGGATATTAATGAAATCTCATCTTTTGGATTTTTGATTACACGAATCATCGCTAATATTATTTGACACAATTCTGACTGATAAAAACCTTCTCGTGCATCAATCATATATGGAATATTATATTGATCAAATGCGGAGCGAATAATTGCCTTATCCGCATGTGATCTTACAAGAATGCAAAAGTCTTTGAACTTCAAAGAAGGATCTTCTTTTTTCATTGTAAGAATCTTTCTTGTAATCCAATGGGCTTTTTGTTCCTTACCACCAAGTTCATCATTTTCTACTGTTTCACCTAAATGAATTAAAGCGAATTCAACAGGAACGATATCTTCTTTTTGTCTGTCTGATCCAACAGATACAGTATCTAGTTCAGAATAAGAATCTTTACAACCTTCTACATTCATAATTCTCTGAAATAAATGATTTGAGAATTCAACAATAGAATTCATAGAACGAAAGTTATGACGTAAAGTAATTTGAATTGTATCTTCATCTAACATGAGATTTCTCATCAAAGAAGGCTTTGCTTGTCTAAAACGATAGATTGATTGTTTAACATCACCAACACGAAATACGTTGTGACCATTAGAAATCATATCAATGATTGCGTTTTGTAAATCAGAAGTATCTTGAAACTCATCAACCATGATTTCATCAAAAGAATCTTGAAGGATATGAGCGACAGTATTTTCATTCGCACATAGGATATTAAATGCATAACGTTCCATGTCAGAAAAATCCATAACAGCTTTTTCTTGTTTTTCTTTAATGAAGATTTCCCATGTGCGTTTGGATAATTGAATGAGCGTTTCTGTTATTTCGAATAAATCGTTATGATCACTAATGAATTGTTTTTCGTCATAGTTTTCCGCAAGTAACGCTTTTATAGAATCTTCTTGTTTTTTTCTAGAAGCTTTGTAAGATACGTTTTCTTTAGAACCAGGTTTTGTTGTGGAAAGTGCTAATGTTTCTAATGAATTAGAATACATTCCATAGTTTTGATTTTTAATAGCGTTAATACAATTGTGAATACAATTCTCTCGCTGTTGGATCAAATCATAATCTACTTTTGCATCTCCTTCACCAAACATTCTCATTTGTTTGGAATAAGATAATAACATTTCAAGTTTTAATTGAATTCTAGAATAAAAACAATCAATTGTTTCTTCAGGTAAATCAGATAGTCGATTTATTTTTGCGTATGAATTCTTGGCTTGTTCATACCAAAGCTCAGGATCAATCATACTTTGTGCGTGTTGATTGATAGAATGAACGATTGATTCTAATGTAGAATAATCTTCTGCACGTGCAGAAAAATAACTTAATAAGTGATAAGCACTTTGTTCATCTTTATCAATTAGTTCTTTTAATGCTGTTTGATAAGCACCTTGTTTATAAAGCGTGACGCTACCTTGTGCTAAGATATTTTGGGTTGTGGCAGGATCTAAACCAATTACAGAATAATATTTTTTAATGATTGTTAAACAATATGAATCTATCGTTGTAATATTAGAAGCTTCTAATTCAATCAATTGTTGTGTTAACCATTGTTTTTCATCTTCATCTGTTTCTTGTATAAAAGCACTGTGTAGTTCTGAAGCTAAACGTTTTTTCATTTCAGAAGCAGCCGCTGCAGTAAACGTCATCGCAAGAATTCTAGAAACGCGTACATGATCTTGTACGACACGCTTCTTTAATCTTTGAACAAGTACACCAGTTTTACCAGCACCAGCAGAAGCAGATACTAATATATTTTTATCCAAGGCATTCACTGCTTGATATTGTTGTTCATCGAGCTGTATTGGCATCTTCTTCCTCCTTTATTAGTGATTTTGTTTTGCGCTTTTCTCCATGGAATCTACAGATACTTTTATAGTGGCAATACAAACATGCATTTTCATCAGGTGACAAATCAATTTCTCCGTTGATGATATGTTCATAGAAATAGTCATAGATATCTAAGATCCATTTTTCAACAGTATCATAATCTTTTGGACGATTTAATGAACTGATATGTGTTCCGGATTCATCTAATTCTGTTGTGCGATCTGTGAATGTCCAACCACTTAACTTTCTTTGTGCGTTAGTGCGTGTTTGTTCAACTTCTTCATTCCACTCGGTTTCAATCAATTCTTTCTTTGAAACTTTTTTAGCTTCTACGGAATATGCTTCTTCTTTTAATGAGAAGTAGTACGCACCTGCAGGCGTTTTGTGGAATATTTTTTTGGCAACCATTAGATAAGATAATAATTGTAGTTGAACACCTGCTTTTACTTTAGGCTCACTTAATGTTTTAGCGGAAGATTTTAAATCTATGATTCTTAACATTTCATTGCGATATGCATCAATACGATCAATGATGCCTACTAAATGTACATGATCTGTAATATCTTCACTAAAACGATATTCTACTTTCTCTGGTGTAAAGGAATTACAATTTTCAAAGTCTTTTAGAAATGCACAAGATAACAACACTCCTTGTACGATTCTATCTTTTGTGATTTTGTTGAAAGATGTATTTGTTGGATATAAAACATCTAATAATTCAAAAGATGGTTCTAAATAAGAACGAATTTGTTCTTCATTGATTTCTGCGTATTTCTTCGAATAATCATGAACACTAGATTCAAATATCTTATGTTGAATAGTACCAACACTTGCGGCATCTAATCTAGGTTCATCTTCTGGATAAATCCTTAGACCAGATTGAATGAAATAAGAATATGGACACATAAAATAACGTTCAATCGTAGAAATAGAACCTGTTATCTTTCCATCTTTCAAAAATAACTTTTCTGCCAAAGAAGGATCTAATACATGGTCTTTTTTCTTTGTTGGTTCTAAAGAAATAAGTTCCCATTTCATTTGTTCCATATGATATTTATTTTCAATATCAAATGCCAATTGAATATCATGTCCTTGATAATCATTTGTAAAGTAAGAATATATTAATTGTTCTGTAGCACTGTTTTCAATCCAAGATAATTGATGCATATACATTTCATATCTTTGATTTTGATGAGGATACTTTGTTACTTTTTCTAAATAACTTTCATCAAATAAGCCAGTGCATTTTGGTACACCTGGATAGTTTGCACCACTAACAGAAGTTACATAAGTAATCTTTCTAGGGTCTACAGGATGTGTTAAATCTGTAAGAATACAAAAATCAGAAGTTAGTATTTGTTCATCTACTTTATCATTTTCTAAAGCTCTAGCTAAGAATAATGCATCATCTAATGTCTGAATCAAAGGTATACATTCAATGATTGTCTTACGCATTTGAATACCAATCGTTAATTCTGCTTTTTGTTGCAAATATTGTGATTTTTGTAAGATAGAGAATGCATGATAAATGAGTTCTGTAGGATCATTATAATTTACTAATGCATATAAATCTTCTGAAATACAATCATAATAATTCTGAGCTTTTTCATATTTCTCTTTGAATTGTTTCATTTCTCTTTCAAAGATATCAAAAGAAGCATCTTCAGGAATTGAATCTGGCATAGAAATATCAACTAATGTCTGTTGAAAGAACTTATAACTGTCCGCATCAATTTGTTTCTCAAAAGCATTTTGTTTGAATGCTTCTAATAAAGAATTTCTGTCTTTTTTGATACCTAATTGAATTAATGTTTTAAATATTTTTGGTAAATGTAGTTCTTTGGAAGTTCGCAATGAAGAGAAAGGAATCCCATATCTTTGGAAAACAGATTCATATAAGGATATTGAAGTAGAAGAAGAAAGAATTACATTACATGGTTGATTATGCTTACAAATATCTTGGGCAATTGCTTCTGCTTCGCTTCTGGCGTTTAAAGCGTAATGAACGGAAACTGCAGGTTTATTCATCGGATAATCAATAACATCACATTTCTCTTTTAATTGTTGAAACATGTTGTAGTGATATGTATCACGTATAAATTGATAGTGTAAAGTTATATTTTCCGTGTCTAAGTTTCGTAAGACATTTTCTTTCTTTTTTAGATTCTTCTTCTCTGAAATATCTAAAGTTAACGCAATTTGAATGATTTTTTTTAATTCTTTTTCATTTGCGTTTGTTTCAGGTAAATCATTCGCATCAATCTGATAAAGAATACATTCTTTTGTGAAAGAAAGAATTTCTTGAATGAATGCAGGATAAGAAAACATTGCTTGATAGATAGGAAATTGTTCTTGGTGATCATGTAATAGAGATGATAACTGCATTGATAAAACAATTGCGTCATCTTTTCCTTCTTTCAATAATGTATTGAGAGATTGAACTTGTATATCTTTTAATATGCCATTATTTTTAGATGCAAGATCTCTCATAATTGCATCTTTTTGGTCCATGCTTGCGATAATTGTTTTCATGGATATATTTTACAATGAAATTTCTTTTTTTATTGTACTAAAAATGGCACAGTAAAATTAACTTTTTGTGGTAATTGGATATGCTATAATGGAAAATACTCGAAAGGAGCTTTATGTCTTTATGAGAAGAGGAAATAACAGTTGGTGGATTTGGATTGTTTTATTTATTATTTTGGGTGGTGGAATAGGCGCTTTATTACCTTTATTTTTAATGATTGCTGTTGTCGTTGGTATCGCATTGGCTTCTGTTTCTGCGTATAAAAAAGGGGATGCAAATCAGGCTTTCCAACAATTTTCATCTTATAAAAGAAATGGAAATTATCAAAGAAGCGAAACGGAATCTAGTAAAGTCGCTAAAATCAACGTTTATCTTAGAAAATATTTTCGTACAAGAAAAAGCGTAAATGTTGTGGATAATGTTGAACTAAGATTAAGAGATGAACAATATGCTTCTTTATCTTCTTTAGATGTGTATCGCAACAACGCATATATTTGTTCTTTTAACGACTATCACAGAAGATATCCTGAATCTTATCAAGCAATCATTAATGACTTATTAAGACTTGTCTCTAATGCTCCAATTCAAGATGAAGTAATTGATGCGGAAGTCGTAGAAAATCCACAACCAAAACAACAAGAAAAACCAAAAACATTCTCTAAGACATCTCAAAGTTTCATTGATGAAATCAATACACTAAATAATGATATTCCAGATGAAGAAATCACAAATGGTTTATATGAAACTTGTTCTTTATTAAAACAAATTCAAACATTAGAAGAAAAATTTCCAAACTCAAGAGACAAGTTAAAGAAACTTTACGAATATTATCTTCCAATCTTAACAAAGATCTTGAAACAATATCGTAACTTACAATACGCAAAAACAGATTCTGCATATGAAGAGACAAAAGAAAAACTCACAAAAACAATTCATTTAATCAATGACGCAATGGGAAAAATCATCTCTTCAATGACAGATGAAGACTTTATTAATCTATCTGCTGATATTTCTACTTTAGAAGCAGTTCTAAAGAAAGATGGCTTAACAGATGAAGGTACAATGAAATCTACAAATGGGTAAAGATCATGACTGATAAAAATGATGAAAAGAATCGTCTTTGGAATGAAGTTTTTTCCAAGAAAAGAAATAATGAAATAGAGGAAGAAATTAATCTGACTTTAGATGCACCAAAAGAGTCAAATTCAAAATCTACAACAGATAATATTTTGAAATCTGCTGATAAAGCAATGCAGGAATTAAGTCGCATTCTTAATAAACAAAAAGAAGAATTAAATCAAATGCATGAAAAAATCAATCAACCTGATATTGATGTTGATGTTGATACATTAGAAAAAGAAATTCAAAAAGACTATGGTGTGAAAGAAACAATCAAAGATTTTGATAACGCAAAAGTATTTCAACAAATAGAATCCAAAGTACAAAAGAAAATTCTAGGCCAAGATAGTGCAGTGAAAAAGCTATGTGTTGCCTTTAGAAGACCTTTTGTTATGGGAGAAAATGAAAATGGTGTCAAGAATGTTGTACTAGTTCATGGACCACATGGTTCTGGAAAACACGCAGCTATTTCAGAAATCACAAAAGAATTAAGTGATCAAAAAATCTTTCAATCAAGTGAAGTATATACAATGGATTTATCTCGTTATACTTCTGCTTCACAAGAACAAATATTCTTATTAGATTTATATGAAGCTTTAAATAATGAATATTCTGTGATTTGTTTTGAAAAGTTTGAATCTTGTTTTGCGTCGTTTTTGAGAATGATTCAATCATTGGCGGTTGATGGAAAAGTTCTTTTGAATAAACGCTATGTTGTTTCAAAAGGTGCTTTAGTTGAAGCGCAAACAGGTTTAGTAAAAGATTCAATTGATTCTCTAACAATTAATGGAAAATATTTATTTTTTATCACAAGTGGAAAAGTTTCTGCAGTACAAGATGCATTCGGTGCTGACTTTATGTACCATGTCATGGATGATATTGAATTTGAAACATTAGATGATGCATCTACTAGTTCAATTATTATTCAACAAGTAACAGATTTAATAAATAAGTGTAACAATCAATTACATATTCATATTGAAGTAGATGAAAGTATACGTAGTTGGGTACATACACATTTTGATAAGACATTAGGAGTAGATTCTATTCGCTCTATTTTCAATGATTTTTATGTATCTTTATCTGCATTTGTTTTAAATGAAAACTTAGGAAGTAATGAAGATATAACATTGAGTGTAAAAGAGGATATCCCATATGCTTCTTATCAAGAACAATCAATCAAACTATCTAGAGAAAAGAATTCTGCAGAAGAAATAGAAGCTGTGAATAAAGAATTAGATGAAATTGTTGGATTAGAAACTGTTAAAAAATATATTCGTTCTTTACAGGCGCATATTGCTTTACAAGAAAAGAGAAAACAACAAGGTATGAAAACTGCATCAGTTTCCATGCATATGATTTTCACTGGGAATCCAGGAACAGGAAAGACAACGATAGCTAGATTGTTATCAAGATACTTAAAAGCGATCGGAGTGCTTTCGGAAGGTCAGCTCGTTGAAGTGACGCGAGCAGATTTAGTAGCACAATATGTTGGTCAAACTGCTCCGTTAACAATGTCTGTCATTAAAAGTGCTTTAGGTGGTGTGTTGTTTATTGATGAAGCGTATTCTTTATATCGTGGTAAAGATGATTCCTTCGGTTTAGAAGCAATTGACACTTTAGTGAAAGCAATGGAAGATAATCGAGATAATTTGATCGTCGTTCTTGCGGGATACAAAAAAGAAATGGCGACTTTCTTAGAATCAAATTCTGGATTGAAATCTAGATTTCCAAATATCATCAACTTCGAAGATTATACAGGTGAACAACTCTATCAGATTGCATGTATCCAAGCAAAGTCAAAGGGATACGAAATCTCAGAAGACGCAAAAGATACGCTCATTACATATTTTAACCAAGTACAAGCAACAAAAGCCGAAGAAGCTGGTAATGGTAGACTTGCGAGAAATATGATTGAAGATGCAATCTTAAAACAAGCAGAGAGAGTCATAGATACAACAGACACAAAAGAAATGACAATCTTAAAATTGGAAGATTTTGATTTAACAAAGTAAGTGGGATGGTGATTTTATGACTTTGGAAGAAGTAATCCGATATGAAAGAAAGATTGAAGCCGAAGAACAAAGGAAAGAAATGAAAATCGAATTTTGTAAGAAATTACTTTCTAAGAATATGTCTATTAGTGATTGCACAGGCTTAAGTGAATCAGAAATACAGGAAATACAAAAACAAGGATAAGAGGGATAGATACTAAAGAAATTAAAAGAATTTTGAGGATTTCATAAAAATTTTGTGAATAAGTTAATGAAGGAGAAAAAATAACTTATGAACAATAATATTTATGAAAAATTTATGAATCTAAAACTCACAAATTATTGGTTGTTTCCAAGAGTGTTTGGAGATTCTAATAATATTGATTTGTCAAAAGAAATGATTCAAAGATGTATTGGACGAGAAATCGAGGAAATATCATTAATTATTCCAGAATGTAATGAAGATGGTGGATATCTAACACATGGGGTTAGATACGATGTGAAATTCAAAGGTGATAATAAATTTTACATTGTTGAGATGCAAAACTATCGTGATAGTCTCATTAAAAGATCGAATTATGAGGCTGCAGTAACAATGGTCAATGCATTTGATCCTGGTTTGGGCTATGATAAATTACAACATATATTAGTGATTTATATTTGTACATTTGATTATTTTGGACTTAGGAAGGCAAGGTATGTCATAGAACAAAAATTACAAGGCTTTCCAGAATTGCAATTAGACTCAAATATTACTACAATTATCTTGAACACGACGGCTAGAAGTGAAGAAAAAGAACTTGATGCATTGATGAATTATTTAAATAACGCAAATGCAGAAGATACCTTCACAGAAAAGCTAGAGAATACCATTCAAACAATCAAACAAAATCAGATAACACGAGGTGATTTTATGACTTTGGAAGAAGTAATCAGATATGAAAGAAAGATAGAAGCAGAAGAACAAAAGAAAACTGATATGATTGAAGTTTGCAAGAAAATGCTTTCTAAAAACATGTCTATTAGTGATATTAGTGATTGCACAGGCTTAAGTGAATCAGAAATACAGGAAATACAAAAACAAGGATAAGAGGTATGCAAATATCTCTTTTTTCTATATGTGAATTGTTGTTGATGGTATAATGCTTACGGTTGAGGGTTTTTGTATGAAGAAATTTATTCCATTATTTTTATCTATGTTATTAGCATTCTCTAACATGAATGTTTCTTTGTTGTATGCGGAAGGTGATGAAGATAATGGCGAAACAACTGAGGAATCAGAAGATAATTTGATTGAAAGTAATTCTTTTCGAATTCTATTTACAAGTGATCTACAAGATCATGTTTTATCTAGTAGAGTTGTAGATGGTGAAGAAACAAAAGAAGTGGGTGGATATGCACGACTAGCGAGTCTTATCAATATGAATCGTACAGATGATACGATTGTGATTGATGGAGGTAACTTTTCTACAGGCACATCATTTAGTACGCTGAATTCTACAAACGCTCCAGATTTAACTTTATTATCTACGATTGGATATGATGCGATTGCATTGGGTGATGAAGAATTTACATTTGGAACACAGTCTTTATCAGATATGATCAATGCATCTGAAAACACAACTACTTTATTGACAGGTAATTTATCTTTTAGTGATTCTGATTCTAGTAAATCATTAAAAAATGCACTTTCTACCAGAGGTGCAGCTTCTTATAAAATTGTTGAAAAGAATGGAATAAAGATTGGTTTATTTTCTCTTATTAACGAAGAAAAAGAAATCTCAAGTGATGTTTCTTTAGTTGATGCTATTGACACCGCTAAAGATATTGTTTCTTCTTTACAAGAAGAAGGTGCAGACTATATCGTTGCGATTGCCCATGGAGGAAATGATTTTGCCCATAAGATTGCGAAAAAAGTAGATGGAATCAATACAGTTATTGCTTCATGTGATACTGAGGCAAATACAAAAATCGAAAAAGAAGATGATGTAAATATTGTATCTTGTGGTAAGAATGGACAATATTTGGGTGTATTAGATATCAACAAAGATTCTTATTCTATTGATGGATATCAATTAGTCGAGATTACTACAGATATTGAAGAGAATGAAGATATTAAAAATCGCATCAATGATTATAAAAATAATGTAAATTCTCAAATCTTTGATTCTTATGATTTATCAATAGATGATTCTCTTGCTAGCAATCCATATAACTTTACTGAAATCGATCATACTACAACAGAATTGGTTAATAACAATACTGCTGATTTAGTAACAGATGCATATGCTTATGCATATGATGATTGGTATACAGAATGGTATGAAGCTTGGAAAGATAAAAAGAAGCAGATGTTAAAAGCTGCACAGTCTCTTCTAGAAAATGAAGCAAGCGAAGAAGAATCCACAGAAGAACAAACAGAAGAAAACCAAGAAGAAGCAACTGCTACTCCAGAAGCTACAACGGTCACAGAAACAGAAGCTTCTAAACGTATAGAAGAAATCCAAAACATGAAACCAACTGTTAAGAAAAGAGCAATTGGTCTCATATCACAAAAAGAAATCCAAGGTACATTCACAAAGGATAACATCACTGTACAAGATGCGTATAATGTAGTTCCAAATGGAATTGGAAGTGATGGTAGTTCCGGTGAATCATTGATTCTTGTGTTCTTAAAGGGTTCCGATATTCGAAAACTATGCGAATATGATGCAACAGTCACAAGAAATAATAACTTAGAAGATCAATTATTCTTCTCAGGTTTGAAATACAAATATAGTGATTATAGACAAGATTACAATCATGTAGAAGAAGTTTATGTAGATGCAGTGAACGACTACTATATTCCTATTAGTAATGATGATTTATATCCTGTTGTAACAACTCTGACATTAGCGAAAGATTTATTGAATCTATCTTCTAAAACAGATGGAAAATATAAGATTCAATACTATGATGAAAATGGAGGAAAGATATTAAGTCTAAACTCTAATGTATTAACTTATAAAAAGAAAGAATTAAAATCTTATACCGCAATCGCATCCTATGTATCTGAGATGAGTAGAAATAGTGAAGGAAAAGCAGAAGTGACTTCTAGTTACAATAGCGCAAATGAAAATAAACAAAAAGATACAGAGTTTACATTCGCAGGTTTCTTCAAAAATACATCACACATTCAACTAGTTAAATACTTTGAATATTTATTAGGATTTATTGCATTTATTATTGGAATTAAACTTATTTCATATATCATTAATAGTAGAAGAGATAAGAAAGAAAATAATAAGGAGAACGACGATGAGTGAAAATAAACAAGCACAAGCAGAAGAAATTACATTAACATTAGATCCAGAAGAAACAACAAAAGAAGAAGTGAAAGAAGAAGCAACAGTCACAGAAAAAGATCCAATCGATGAAGCAAATCTAACAGAAACAGAAAGAAAAACAGTTGATGATTTTGCATCTAAAATTGATATCACTGAAAGTAATACAATTCTTCAATATGGTTCTGCAGCACAAAAGAAAGTATCAGATTTCTCAGACACTGCTTTAGCGAATGTTCGTACAAAAGATTTAGGTGAAGTTGGCGACTTATTAAGTGATTTAGTAGTTGAACTCAAAGAATACGACGCTAACGATAATAATGAAAAGAAGGGCTTCTTCGCTAACTTATTTGATAAAGGCCAAGATTCCGTAACAAAGTTTAAGGCAAAGTATGACAAGGCTGAAGCAAATGTTGAAAAAGTCGCTAGTATGCTTGAAGATCATCAAATCACTTTATTAAAGGACATTGCGTTATTGGATGAACTCTATGCTAGAAACCAACAAAACACAAAAGAATTAACAATGTATATTCTTGCGGGTAGAAAAAGAGTGAAGGAGATTCGTGAAACAGAATTACCAAAGCTTGTCGCCAAAGCAAAAGAAACAAACTTGCCAGAAGATGCTCAAGCCGCAAATGATTTAGAACAAGCATGTGTACGTTTTGAAAAGAAACTTTATGATCTTGAACTAACAAGACAAATTTCTATTCAAATGGCACCACAGATTCGTTTGGTTCAAAACAATGACACATTGATGACAGAAAAGATTCAATCCACATTGGTAAATACAATTCCTCTTTGGAAGAACCAAATCGTATTAGCTTTAGGTATTTCACATTCTAAGGAGGCAATGGAAGCACAAAGAGAAGTTACTGACATGACAAATACACTTCTCAAAAAGAACGCTGAAACATTACATCAAGCTACAGTTGATACAGCTAAAGAAAGTGAAAGAGGTATTGTTGATCTTGAAACACTACAACATACAAATGAACAATTGATTTCTACATTAGAAGAAGTTCAACAAATTCAAAAAGAAGGTAGAGAAAAGAGAGCACAAGCAGAACAAGAGCTTTCTAAGATTGAAAACCAACTTACAAATAAACTATTAGAAATCAATCAAGAAAAAGAAAGCGTAAAGGAATAAAACAAAGGAAGCACATATGAACAAGACTGTTGATATGTGTTTTTTTTGTAGGATAATTGAGTTTGGATTTTAGAGGAAGTGTGTTGAAAATTAAATGGTATCTATTTCTAACAATTGTAGGTGATTTATTTGAAACATTTTCTACTTCAGCGATGTTATATTTGCCGGGATATTTGATTGATCATTATACAGAAGGTACACAAAAGATTATTGGATTAATTCTTCTTTATGTTTTCCTTTTTGTATTGTATTTGTTTTCAGCGTATTTTGGGAATCGAATGGCTGATTATAGAAGAATCAAATTTGAGAAGGCAATCAAAAAAGATTATTTTAACGCAGTTATTGAAAAGGACTATGAAGACTATAATCAGCTTTCTTCGGCTGAATATATTTCCATGCAAGCCAATGATATTACAGAACTTTGTCAAAATTATTTAAGTCCTTTAATGGCGGTGATAAGAAATGGTATTATGATTGCTGTTTTTGGCGCATGCTTAGTTATATTTGTTGACCCAATCATTGTGATAACGATTATTTTATTTTCTGTTCTTGTGATGTTTGTTCCAGAATTGACAGCGAAAGAAGTATCAGAAAGAAATTCTAAGTTTTTAGAGATGACAGGAAAGTATACAAAGAAAATACAATCCTATTTTGAAGCAAAAGACATTTTAGATCATAGTAGTATTCAACAAATAGAAATGAAACACGAGGAAGATCTTGATAATGTTTTAGAAAGCAACATGTTCTTTAGAAAACTGAATAGTTTTTCGATGGTGTTAAATGGAGGGTCCGCAGAATTGGTTTCTGTTGTTTCGTTTATTTGCGTTGCTTTTTTGTTATGCAGTGGAAGAATCACAATTGGTATGGCTACTGTTGGTTTCATGTATTGTACGAAGTTTATGGATCCAATCTATGAATTGAATATAAATATTGGTAGGGTAAAAAGTACAAAGAAGATTCAAGAGAAACTATTTAAAATCGTAAAAAATAAACATTCAAAAACAAATATCACTTTTATACAAATAACAAAAATTCAAACAAATTCACTTACAAAATCCTTTGATCAAGTAAATATCAAATTACCAAACTTAACTTTTATTTATCCAAAGAAATATCTTGTGTTAGGAGAAAATGGAATTGGTAAAAGTGTCTTATTAAAGATGTTGTTAGGATTTATGAAGCCAAGTGAAGGTGAAGTTCTTTATGAACCAACAGAGATTACTCCCAATGAATCTATTTGTTATGTTCCTCGAAAGCCTTTGTTATTTGATGGTTCGTATTTAGATAATATTAGTGTCTTTGGTACATATGATTGTAAGAATTTAAATACATATGAACATTATTTTCCAACATATCTAATTGAACAAATCAAAAGTAGTAGTGACTTGAATTCTTTAAGTGGTGGTGAAAAACAAATTCTTTGTTTGTTAAGAGCACTTTGTAGTGAAAAGAATGTATTGATTTTAGATGAACCATTTTCAGCTATGAATGATATTGTGATTAATAGTTTCATGAATCATTTAAAAGAAATTGATAAGTTAGTGATTTTCGTTGCACATAACATGAACCAATATTCAGATGTATTTGATAAGTATATCAGTTAAAAGGTACAAGAATAGAAAGACTGTGAGTATCATTTTTTAAGATACCCGAAATCAGTACTATAACAATTTGGAATAGTTTTTAAATCCTTTGGAAAAATAACTTCAATTGGTTTTGTCATTAGAATAATTAGTCTATTTTTTTGAATAAAAGCCGACGCATTCCCCGTATATAATCTATTGATTTAGGCGGGGAATGCGTCGGCTAATGCTTTCCTTGACTTTGTATGTATCGTTTTATCATTGCTTCACTGG
>CAVHRL010000025.1:0-22853 GCA_963638375.1 Lachnospiraceae bacterium | reverse complement strand
GGTTTCAATACTTCTTCAATTCCTCATGTTATTTGAAATCAATTTTTTTCACACCTCATCCAATTTTGGAGCGCCGTCTTTTGTTCAATTCAATGGATTATTATTTCTTATAATGCTTCTTGAATTCTTCAAATTCAGCATCGTTTGCCATTACAAAGTGACCATCTGAAATTTCTCGGAAAGTAGGAGCATTTTCTGCATAGTTCCACTTTTCCTTTTCTTCATTTTCATCATATGTAATTAATGTCTTAGCTTTTTCGATTTCAGGATCTGGTAAAGGAATTGCAGACATCAATGACTTTGTATATGGATGCATTGGATTCTTAAATAAGTCGTTTGTTTCTGCTAGTTCAACAATCTGACCTTTGTGAATTACCGCAATTCTATCAGAGATATAACGTACAACAGATAGGTCATGCGCTACAAAGATTTGTGTTAATCCCTTTTCTCTTTTGAATTCATTTAATAAATTTAAGACCTGTGCACGAATGGATACGTCAAGAGCTGAGATAGGTTCATCAGCAATCAATAATGTAGGTTCCATTACCATTGCACGAGCGATACCAATACGTTGTCTTTGGCCACCAGAGAATTCATGAGGATATCTAGTTGCGTGTTCTGCAAGTAATCCTACAGACTCTAAAGCATTTAATACCTTTTGTTTACGATCTTCTTCATCTTTATAAAGATGGAAGTTATGAAGTCCTTCAGAAACGATATAATCGATCGTAGCTCTTTCGTTTAGAGAAGCAGCTGGATCTTGAAATACCATCTGCATATTTCTAATGACCCAACGTTGATCTTCCTTAGAAATCTTACCATTGATCTTCTTGCCCATAAATTCGATTTCACCATTAGATGTTGGATTGATACGAATAATGGCACGACCAATTGTAGTCTTACCAGAACCAGATTCACCTACTAACGCAAATGTTTCACCTTTATAAACATTGAAGTTTACATCATGAACAGCTCTGAATTCTTTCTTACCATTGTAGAAAGTAACATCAAGGTCTTTGACCTTTAATAAGATTTCTCTTCCATTTTCATCCTTTTCAAGGACAGGATTCTGTAATGTATCTGTCATTTAATTTTCCTCCTGTTCTGAAATTACTTCTTTCATTCTTTCATGTAATGTTCTAACTTGAACTGGTGGTTCAACCTTTGGTGCTCTTTCATCTAATAACCATGTTTTTGCGTAATGTGTATCAGTTACTTTGAACATTGGAGGTTCTTCTTCAAAGTCAATTTCCATTGCGTAATCAGATCTAGGTGCGAATGCATCACCTTTGATTTCATCATATAAGCTTGGTGGAGTACCATGAATTGCATATAATGGTTCTCCTTTGATACCTAGCTGTGGTAAGGAACTTAATAATCCCCATGTATATGGATGTTTTGGATCATAGAAGATTTCATTAACTGTACCATATTCAATGATCTGACCAGAATACATGATAGCTACTCTATCAGCAACATTGGCAACGACACCTAAGTCATGTGTAATAAAGATGATCGTATAGCCATATTGTTTTTGTAACTTCTTGATCAAACGAATGATCTGTGCTTGGATCGTAACGTCTAAGGCAGTTGTTGGTTCATCACAAATCAAAATATCAGGATGACATGCCAACGCAATCGCAATAACGATTCTTTGTCTCATACCACCAGAATACATGAATGGATATTCATCAAAACGACCTTCAGCGTTATAGATACCAACTTCTTCCATTAACTTGATAGCTTCTTCTTTGGCTTCCGCAAAAGACTTACCTTGGTGCTTTTCAATAACTTCTGTTATCTGCTTACCAATAGGAATAATTGGGTTTAAAGATGTCATTGGGTCCTGGAAAATCGTCGCAATCTTCTTACCACGGATTTGTTCCCAATCTGCATCTGTTTTATTTTGATATAGGTCCTTACCTTCGTACATTGCTGTACCACCAGTAATAGAACCATTGTTTTCTAGCATACCTGTAAATGTCTTAGTAAATACAGACTTACCAGAACCTGACTCACCTACGATAGCGAGCGTTTCATCCTTATATAAATCAATAGAGATATTACGGATAGCTTTTAATTGTTTACCTCTGACTGCGAATTGTACTTCTACATTGGAAGCAGACAGAATGATTTGGTTATTTGTTGTCATTTTGTTTACCTCCTTATCTATGTGTTTTTGGGTCAGCAGCATCAGCTAATGTTTGACCAGCTACATAAAGTGATACCGTGATAATAGCTGATACAAATACTGGCAACCAGAACAAGTATGGTGTACTTGTCATATAGATTCTATTCGTAGAAATCGTCTTACCTAATGAAGATGTACCTTCACCTACACCAATTCCCATCCAAGACAAGAATACTTCTAATGAAATATAACTTGGTAGATCTCTAGAAATTGAAGTAACGATAATAGAAACAAGATATGGAAGAATATTGTTCTTAACGATTGTCCAAGTACTTGTACCTAAACATCTAGAAGCTAAATTATATTCTCTATCACGAATGATCATAACTTGTGTACGAATAAAATACGCAGTACCTAACCAAGAAGTAACAGACATTGAGAAGATCAATTGCCAGAAACCACTTCCTAAAATATACATTAATACGAATACGATCAATGTAAATGGTACATTAGCGATAATGTTGTAGATTTCAATCATCCACTTATCCATGGATTTTGAATATCCCCAAACAGCACCAACAATGACACCTAATGTAACAGTAATCAATGTTGAAAGTCCAGCAATACCTAATGAACTACGTGCACCAGCCCAAACGACATTCCATAAGTTATCACCATAGTTATCTGTACCAAATAAGTATTGGAAACATGGGCTAACGAATTTCATGGATTGACTATTGATATTTGGGTGCGCAGTAGGATTATATCCACTAATGATTGGATCGATAATGGATAGCAAGATAACGGCACAAGCAATGATCAAAATTACAATTGTGCTTTTCTTACTTAAGAATTGTTTGAACACAGATGCCCAATAAGAATACTTAGGAGCTGCGATATGTTCAGACTCTCTTTCGTCATTATTGACGAAAACAAACTTGTTATTCATTTCTGACATTAGTTCGTACCTCCATCATCTGTCAACTTGATTCTAGGATCAACGACAGTCATCAATAAGTCACCAATCAATACAGAGAAGATTGATAATGATGTATATAGAATCGTTAATGCGATGATCATAGAGTTGTTATGTGCGTTGATAGCATCTGGTAATAATTTACCAGTACCAGGAATCGCAAAGACTGTTTCTGTTAATACTGCACCAGTAATCGTAAGAATAATACTAGATGGTAGATCATGAACAATAGGAATAATAGCATTTCTCAAAATATGTTTCTTAAAGATTTCTTTTTGAGATAGACCTTTCGCTCTAGCAAACTTAACATAGTCTGAACTGGATTGATCTAACATATATCTTCTTGTCCATAACATTAATGAACCAGTATTCATCAAACCTAAGATAACGATTGCTGGAACATAGCTTCGAATATCATGAGCTCCATACTGAGGGAATGTTTGTGGGAAGCCCAATAGATAGAAAATCTGTCTTCCAAAGAAGATAAATGCTAATGAAGGAACCGCAATCATAAAGTTGATCCAAATTGTACCAATATGGTCTGGTAACTTACCCTTCTTACTAGCCATCAACATACCAGCAGGAATTGCAATTACATAAGCTAAGATCAATGCTAAGACACCAAATAGCATTGAAGTGCCAATCATAGATGGATCTTTCTTCTTCGTTTCACATGTTGCGTAGTTATCATTGAATTTATTCTTATCTAACTTGTCTAAGTTACTTGTATTCTTATAAGTACAGCTATGTTGAATAACAGCACTCTTTGTTTCAGTACCTGTTTCAAACTTCTGCATTGTAGAATCTTCAGTACCCTGACCACTAGAAATAACACTTGTGATTTCTGTGTAAGCATAAGTAGGATAAGATTGTCCTAAATTAATAGAAATAATGTTCTGATGGATAAATGGGAAACTTGTATCAAAGTAAATCAAATATTTATGTTTTGTACCAGAGCCCATTAATGCAGGAACACCATTTGTATCAGTTCCAAAGTAAATTTTTCTTTCTAAATCAGGATTAGATGAGTCATTCACCCTCCATGGATGATCGATTTCAATTAAATTGCTAAAGAAATTAATGACCTTATTTACAATTGGAACATCTTTATAAGCATAGTATCCCCCTGCTTTATACTGTTTCACTGTCCAACCTTCAGCTTCATATTGAGCAGCGATGTCCTTAATGTAAGTAGAATTGTTTTGATTACAAGCTTCAAAGTTATCAGATGCATAAGCCTTACACATATCTGCCTGTTCATCAAAAGTAATATATCCCAAACGTTCATATGCAGTATTTTTATAACGTTCTCTATCATCCGCCTTACCACCTAACTTCTGATACGTAGCATCATTCTTAAAAATAAGATGGCGAGGAATCAATGTATAGATCATTACCATCGCTAATACAGTAACGATGAATGCTGAAAAAATTGCACGAACGATACGTCCCCATACGTATTTTTTCATATAATACCTCCTTTTAACCGGTTTTTATGATGAATTCTATAACGCATGATAAGGAGGTTAGCCCTCCTTATCATATGATTCAATTTTTAGTTAGAAGATTATTCACCAGTTGAATGATCAATCTTGTTATCTTCTACCTTTTCTTTCTCCCATGTAGCATATGCAGCTTCATAAGTTTCCTTAGTGATAGGATCCTTGTTGATAACTACATTCTTGAACTTAGAAGACTGGTAAGCACCAGAGAATGGTGTAACTCTAGAAATTGTGAAGTTAACACTAGCAGCTTGAGTCTGTACTGGAATAGCTAGAGCTTGGTCTAATAAGTATGCTTCAGCCTTAGCTTCTGCTTCATAACGAGCATCTAGATCGTCAACGATAGCGTAAGCAGCATCAAGTAATTCTTGGTATTCTAATAAACCAGAAGTTTCGATAGCAGCATCGTTAGCCTTGTTATCAGCAGCAGAATCATATTCGTCTGAACCATAGAAGTTCAATGCCATAGAGTTATTTAATACGTCACCATCTACTGGAGAGAAGATGTTGAGGTATGTCTTAGGATCTACATAGTCAGCACCCCAACCTGTTGAAGTTGAGATATCCCAACAACAATCTTGTGGACCTGTTGCTGTGTAAGAAGAAGCTGTGTATTCATCATCGGATACAGCGTGAACTACGATGTCGATGTATTCTTTTCCAACAGATTCTTCAATAGACTGTTCTAGGGAAGAAGCCATAGCTACTGAAGAAGTAGATTCACTCTGAGCTAGTAAGTCAAGAACAACTGGGAACTTAACGCCTTCAGCTTCTAATTCCTTAACTGCTAATTCAATTTCTTCTTTAGCCTTTTCTGGCTTGTATAGAGATGTCTGACCTTCACTTAGATCTTCTGTTGGGTCTTCACTTGCAGCCTGTACAAGTTCACCATAAGAACTACCATCAGATGTAGATACGAAGTTCCATGGGCATTCAATAGAACGTAATGCCTTTTCAGCAATACTTGAATCCATGATTGTAGCAAGATAAGAAACTCTATCTAAACCATACTTCATAGCTCTTCTGAAGTGAGCATTTAGAATAGCCTTCTTAGTATCAGACTGTTGAGCATCTGTCTTATCAGAATGTTCATAGTTTGTTCTATTTAGGTTGAAGTTAATTCCGAATGTATAACCATTTTGTAATGGGTTATAAGCATAATCTTTGTATTGTTCTAGGTATGTTTCGAAATCTGCAGCTGTTGTTAACAATGTTGCTTGATAGTAAGCATTTTCTGAAGATTCGAAGCCCTTAACTGTAGAAGCTGGATCAGAACCATCATCGAATACACGAGTTACGTTCTGTACATATACATGTTCAGCATCCCAGTATTGTTCATTCTTGTGTAACTTCTGAGATGACTTAGATACTAATTCATCTAAGATGTAAGCACCGTTGTAAAGAATAGAAGATGGATCTGAGATATTACCATATCCACAATTTGTGTTGTCAGGAGAACCTAACTTACAGCCATCACCTTGGGATTCTAAGAATTCCTTATTTACTGGCCAGAATGAGTTGTTAGCAACAACTGTATAGAAGTAAGGAGTAGCATCCTTAAGTGTATATTCAACTGTCTTTTCATCAACTGCCTTTACACCAACCTTTTCCCATTCAGCATCGGAACGATCAGATTTGCCATAGTCAGCAAGACCTGCTACATAACTTTCAGCAATTGCGAGTGTTGGTCCTTGGAAGTCGGATAAGTGACGTAAACCTGTAACGAAGTCTTCAGCAGTTACATCAGCGTATTCTTCTTCAGTGTTTGTTACCCACTTAGCATCTCTTAAATGGAATGTCCAAACAGTCTTGTCTTCGTTGGATTCCCAGCTTTCAGCTAAAGCACCAACGTAGTTGTTATACTTGTTTGTTTCTGTTAAACCATCTACGAGGTTTGTTGTGATTTGGGCATCAGTTGCATTTTGAGACATGTGCCAATCAAGTGTCTGTACATCAGCAGTAAAGATATAATAAGCATCTTCTGATGATGTTGTTGTGTCGTTATTAGCTGTTGAACTACCGCCACCTGCACAACCTGCAGCTAACAATACAGCTAAAGACGCACATAGTGTCTTTTTCTTCATGTTATTTCCCTCCAAAAAGTACTTACTATTTTGCCGTACATTTATAGTCAAATCAAGTCAATTGTGTAATTTTCGTGAAAGATTTCAGATGAAATGATGAAAAGAATGAAAATTTTTCATTTATTTCTTGTGTACTTTAATAAATACAGTTGTTTTTCATACAATTACAAACATTTGTAGTATTTACATTTTTTAAAGTCTTTTTCTCTAAAAACAAAATATCATTCCTTCTATCAAAGACTTTTTCATTTTATTCTTTCGTACTTGATCTAATAAAAAGAGACAGAATCATTCTGCCCCTTTCGTGATTTCTATTAGTTTACCATTTTCTAATTCATATAATTTATCACAATAAGTTAAAGTCGACATTCTATGAGAAATGATTAACCATGTTGAATCACTATATTCTTTCTTTAGTGTGTATAACATTTCTTTTTCATGAAATATATCCAATGCACTTGTGGGTTCATCCATAACAATAATATCTGGACATGCCAACATGATTCTAGCGATTCCAATTCTTTGTTTTTCACCACCACTTAATCTAGATGCCATTTGTCCCATTTGCGTTTCATACCCATTCGGCATCGAATCGATCACATCTGAAATACCAGCTCTTTTTGCGGCAAGTTGAATTTCTTCAAATGTTGCTCCTTCTTTTGCGATAGCGATGTTATTTTTGATTGTATCATCAAATAGATACGTTTCTTGTTCCAACATGCCAATTCTTTGATGAATTTCTTTAAAGGATAAATCCTTTAAATGAATATCATTTAATGTGATATTTCCACTTGTAGGATCATAGAAACGAAGTAATAGTCTAAATAGAGTAGATTTCCCAATGCCACTTGGGCCAAAGATACCAATCTTTTCTCCTTTTTTGATATCCAGATTCAATTGATCTAATACTGTGACATCTGTATTTGGATATGTAAAAGAAACATTGTTGAAATGAATTTCTAGTATTTCTCCACATGTTTTAGGTGCATTGCTTTCACTGACATTAGGAACCGTATCTTCAATAATAAAGATTCTTTCTGCTGCAGCGAATGCTTCTAAAAGATGTGTCACTACAAACGTTAATGAAAAAGTAGAAGAAAAAGAAGCTGCCGCAACAAATGAAATCAATACTGTTCCTTTTGTATCATTTACATCTTTAGAAATCAAATATGCAGCAATCATAATAATTGAAATTCTAGCTAGATAAACAAAGAAGTTTGGAACACTTGTTAAAATTTGTTGATGAATCGTTAAACCATGAGAAGCTTGATTTACCTTCTTATTTTCTTCTAGTATTTCATCTAATTTTTGATTTCCATGATTATAGATTTGAATATCTCTAATACCATATACGCTTTCTAATATCAAAGATTTGAGTTCCCCTAAAGATTTACGATAATTCATTCCAATATTCTTTCCGGCTTTTAACGCAATGAATGGAATGATAATCGATATAAGAATAAACAAAGGTAATAAAATCCAAAAATAATATGGATGAATGTTATAAGCTAAAATCAATGTAACGACTGGTAAAAGAATGACTGTAAACATTGGTCCAATCGTATGTGCAAAAAAGAATTCTAATGTTTCGATATCATTTACTGCAATGGACATCAAATCTCCTTTTTTACGATCAATCAAAAAAGCAGGAGAAATCCGATCAATGACAGAAAATAAATGTACTCTCAAGCTTGCAAGAACACCATACGCTCCAATATGCGAATACACACCTTCTAGATATCTACATATCGCAATTAAAACTGCCGATAAAATTGTTAACAGCAACCATATCATCGAATTAGAATGAAACTGATTTGTCATAGATAAAAGATATAAAGCACCAAACCCCATGAGACCAATATGACTTAAGTTACCAATAATTGAAGCAAGTGTTGAAATAATTAAATAAGATTTGATTGGTTTAGCGAATTTGAACAGACGTTTAATGATTTCAGCTAAAGAATATGTAAATTGTTTTTTCATACTACGCCATCCTTTCTAGAGTGTCTTGTTCTGTTACTAAACGATAATATAGTTGTTTATGATTCATGAGTTCATCATGATTTCCTGATTCTAATATTTGACCATTCTCTAGCATATAAATGATATCTGCCCCTTTGATCGTAGATAAACGATGCGAAATGATAATCAATGTTTTCGTATTAGATAATTGTTCAATACATTTCCATATTTCTTGTTCGCTTTCGTGATCTACCGCAGAAGTAGCTTCATCGAATATGATATATGGTGCATTAGATAGTAATGCTCTAGCGATACCTATCTTTTGTTTTTGACCACCAGATAATCTCGAACCACTATCACCAACGCTAGAATTCAATCCATCTTCTAAACGCAAAACAAAATCTTTTAACTTCACCTGATCTAATACTTCTAATAATTGTTTATCTGTTGCATTTTCATTCGCAATCAATAAATTATCACGAATAGATCCACTAAATAGATATACGCTTTGGGGAACTAAGATAATTTTCTTTCTTAATTCTTCAATGGTCATTGCATTATAATGCTTTCCTTCAATATAAATATCACCAGAATCTGCATCTACAAATCGCATAATTAAAGAAGCGAGTGTACTTTTACCACAACCACTTAACCCAGCTAAGGCAACAACACTACCTTTTGGTATCGTTAAGTTGATATTTTTTAAAATTGGTTTTTCTTTTGTATAAGAAAAATTGATGTTTTGAAATAAAATTCCATCAAAGTTATTAGGATCATTTGGAATACTTGTATCAGAAGTACGTGTTGTATCTATAGATAAAATATCATCAAGCTTTTGTGCTGCTGATACTGCAGTGAGTGCACTATGAGTTGCATTCATAAGTGTTCGAATAGCTGAGAAATAACTATAAGATAGTAATAGAACCGTTAGCCCACTGCCAATGGATAAAAATCCATTACGAAGTTGCATAGCTGTATAGATTAAACAAACGATGATTGCGCCATATATAATTCCTTCTGTTAATAAGAAAGATGTAAAATTAATCTTCATGAATTTATTGATATCAATATTCAATTGATTCGCTTTAATAGACAATATATCTTCATGTTTTTTATCTTGTTCAAAGAGTTTTAATGTTGTTAAACCTTTTAGGCTATCTAAATAATACGCACTGACATCTTCAACAGAATGCCAATAAGATTTCCTTAATTTCTCTATTTTTCTTCTAAAAATATTATTTAAAGGCAACAAAGTCAAAGATACAACTAATAAGACAACTGCAGTAAATAATGATATATCTTTTAATTGAAAGAACAAAAAGATTGGTGCAATAATTGCGGATAACAAACTAGGAATGTAGGTTGAATAATAAACTGTGATTTGTTCTACCGCATCCAAACTACTAGTAATCGCAGATACAGGTCCTATCTTTTCAATATACCCAACATCTAAATTCATGACTTGATAAAAGATGATTTTTCTTAAATGAATTCTTGCTTGCGCATTACACCGATACTCTAATTCACCTTGCAACAATTGTGCAACTAACGTTAATAAAGAAGCGAAGAAAGCCATAAAAATGACATTATATAATTCACTTGTATCAATCTTAGGTGAAAATATCTGACCCAAAAACAAAGAAATATCTTTCGCAAAATAGGTAATTCCTACTAGAGATAAAAAACGCACAACGACAATTGCGATGATCCATCCCCATAATCCTTTGGATAATTTGATTAATGTTTTATCAATTAATAACATAAAGCCCCTCCTATCAAGTAACTATTGCAGTTAATTATAACTAACTTTTTATAAAAATGTTCAAAAAAAGTGCTATACAGATTTTTCCTGCATAACACTTCTATTGATTTTTTTAGTCAGCTAATGTTCCGAATGGATCCCATGGAGCAACTTTAGTTGGTTCTTCTTTTAATGCAGCTAATGCTTTTTCACTTAAGAATTTTTTATTAACTGCTACAACATACATGTATTTATCAAACCATGTATCACTGCCAATGAAGTATCCTTTATTCGCAATATCTTCACCCCAAGAGTTTTCAATCTTCCATCTATTTGGTTTTCCATCTTCACCAATATTTACACCTGTAAACATCATTGCGTGATTCATTGCAGATTGATGCGCATCTAACATTTCTGCTTTTGTCATAGATAAATCAATATCTAATGTATTTTCATAATCATATTGCTTATCATCCCATAAACCAGTTTGTCTATCACCATCAGCACCACAATCACATCCAAACCATACTGGTTCACCACTCTTTAATTGTTCTATTGTTGCTTGTTTAAATTCATCAAGTGGAAGATTCAACATGCAGATAGGATTTCCATTAACTACATTCCCTAAATATTCAACTGTATATGTTTTGTAATATTCCTTATTACTTGTTGGTGCATTGATACAGTTAATATAATCATCAATATCACTACCTAAATAATCTTCATAGAATTGTTTAGGTGTTACATGATATTCTGCATGATGTTTTTCATCAGCATCTACATATTCAAATGTGAATTCTTGTGGAGGTAATCCAAAACATGATGCACATAAAGAATAGATTTCTTTTAATGTTTGTGCTCTAAGAGACTCTACTTCACTTCTATCTGCTTTTCTAGAATCAATGACAAACTTTCTCAATCTCTTATTCAAAAGACCATTCATAGTTCTAGTATGAGATGACTGATAAGTTTCAGGCATTGCACTCTTTGGACATAGGCCATATTTCTTTACTAATGATTGAACCATGTTCCATTGTCCACCATCACCAACTGCCCAATCTAATAAATATCTCATCTTTTCAGAATCAATTGGATTATCAATTTCATTGACTGTACATTCCATGAACCAATTTGCTTTTTCTAGCTTGTCATAGAACGCAATATAGTTTTGTGATAATTCAAATTCTTTAATGTTATATTTTTTCCCAATCTTTTCTCTCAAAAAATTCATAGAAGAGAAGATCCAACATCTACCAGAAGCTTGTTGATTTGTAGCTTTCATTGTTTTTAGATCAATTGAAAATACATTTGGGTTCTTACCTTCTGCGTCAAATACTCTAGAAATCGTATTTAAATCATTCTTTGTTAATGCATTTCTAACAACTCTAGCTTTAGAATCAGCTTCATAATTTGTACGCAATTCATTTAATAATGTACTTGAAATTTCATTCATATTAATTTCCTCTTTTCTCACTAGCCACTATATTATCACAGAATGAAATGCTTATTTGTTTCAAACGTTTGATATAACTAACCATTTTGTATTCTTAATGAAAAATCTTTCATTAAGAAATTACAAGATTCTTAAATATAAAATACTTAGGTCCTTTGTAATGAGAAGTCGTTGTGACTTCTTTAGAGAAGTCAATGTCATTCATAGCTTCATAAATATTTCCTGAAATAGAAAAACCTGTTAACGGAATATATTTTTCGCCATCATAATAACGTGCTAAACGAACTTCCCCTCCAAAATAACCAGATTGATTTTCCAATTGTGGAGCTGAGAAATGATCAATGATCAAATGTGGTTGTTTAGAATCAATTCCTTCATTTGTAATCAATTCCGCAACAGGATATGTTCCTGTTGGATTTTCTTGTTTTAAGTAGTGACCATATTGAATATCACCATGTAATTGTTTAAGAACACCATCTTCAATAATCTTTGTTTCTTTTAAGACCATACCATGTTCATCAAAGTGACTTGATGAACTCGCACCATCAATACAACCTTTTAGAGTTAAATCAAATGCAGTATTAGATACAGGTTTATTACATTCATAATGATTGGCATGTGTTACATTAGAAATATAAGAAGTATTTTCTTTTAAATTTCTAAGAATCAAATCATTCATTTCACCATACATATAAACAGGAACAGTTGTATCAATATTCACTTCACTTAGCTTCTTTGCTTGTCCTCTTAATGAAGCTAAATATAAAATATCTTCAATTTCTTTTTTGATAGAAAAAGCATCAAATTGATTATTTCTGTAGTATTTATACAATTCATATTCTTCTTTTCCATCACTACAAGTTGGAATCGTTTCAAATTCAATCGATAACTTACTTTGCATATCTTTTACATCATTTGAATTTATAAATTCTTCTTCATTGATTGAAACAAAGATTTCTGTCGCGTTTAACCAACCATCTTTATTATTTATCTGCATGATCGTATTACCAACTTCTAATGCGATATCATTCAAGGAAATAGAATTATCTGTATGAACATGAATTTGTTGATCCTTCGCTAATGGAAACCAAGGATTTAAAGCTGTTTGCGCTTTCGTGATCGCAGAATCAATTTTCTTTTGGAGAGATTCTAAATCATCTGCGCTCGTTACAACGATGGAACTACTTCCACGTTTATCTTCTACATCTTTATAGATTGTAATTGTAATGTTTTCAGTATGAACAACACGATTCAATTCCATCTTTTTCTTAACAAAGAATAATTCACTAGAATGCTTTCTTTGAAGATTGATTTCATAATCAGAAATATCGTTATTGGATTTTAATACTGTAAGAATATCTTCCATCTTCATCATGATAATTTCGCTCTTCCTTTCAAATGTGGTCCTCCATCAGATACAAACACCCATTCTTTGTGTCCTTTTCCACACATACCAGATCCATAAACATGTAATTCATCAGAAACCATTGTAATCGATGATAATAAATCAATGACACTTCCAGAAATAACAACTGGCGCTACAATATTATCTGTTAATTTTCCATCGCAAATCTCAATTCCATAACCAGCAGTACATTGAATTTGCCAGTTTTTAGGATCTTCCATACCATTATTTGATGCGCACAAGAAATAGCCATGTTTGATAGATTTGATCATATCTTCAAGTTTATCATTTCCTTTATCGAAGAATGTATTTGTCATTCTTGTATAAACTTTACGTTTATAAGATTCTCTTCTTCCATTACCTGTAGGCTTTGTACCTAATTCCATAGCACTCAAACAATCAGAAATACCAGTTTGAAGAATTCCATTTTTAATGATATTTGTTTTATTAGCTTCCACACCATCATCATCAAAGAAATATGAAGCAGCTGATAAGCATGAAGATGCACCATCAAACATATTTACAACTTCACTTGCGACTGGCTTTCCTACGTATTGTACGGCTTTCGCTCTTTCCTTAACAAACATATCCATTTCTACGCCATGTCCAAATGCTTCATGCGCAATCAAACCGGATACTGCAGGATCTGTAATGATGTCATACGTTCCAGGAACGATTGATTTTGCGTGTAATAGTTTCAAACAAACATCAATGACATGATCTTTGCCTTCCTCTAACTTATCTAATACCAAAGCAGTATCAACTTCTCCTTCAGAAGAAAAGTTCATTTTAATGACATCCCCTTCTCTAGCAATAACTTGCATCATTGCGTTACACCAATCATACTTTTGGTCTAAACACTTATGATTAGAAACAAATATCTTAGAAGTTTCACGCTTATTATAAACACAACCAACTTGAATGACTCTTTCATCTTTTTGATGTGCATAATCTTTAATAGATACTAACTTATCATAAATACTAGAATCATCCATACTTGTTGAATCTTCTCTTTCATAAGATTCCTCTTGGTCTTTTTCTTCAAGACAAGGAATAGAAGCAGCGAATGGTGTAACCACACACATCTCTTCTATCATTTTTTTCACATCAATTCCACGAATATCATCACAAGAATATTCACTATAATGTCCATCTTTATACGCTTTGATTACAAAACCACATTCATTATCCAATTCGTTAATTGAACTAGATGTCGTTGTAACTAAGATTCTTTTTGTTTTGACATAATTTCCTAAAACACTGACATATTCATATGTATGCATTAACTCATCTACAAGTTTTTTCGCATCAGGAATACGTGACTTTAAAAATGTATTGATCATACTACCTCACTTTATTTGAAATCAACGTTTAACTCACCAACTGTTGATTGTAACGCAATCAATTTTTGGCCTGTTCCATATTCTTTGGAATGGAACATCTTATCTGTTTTAACAGTATAGTTATCTCTGATATCTCTAACTTCTACTCGAATATCACCACTGACTGTTTCACCATGTAATTGATCAAATGATGCTTCATTTACATGAATATCACCAGATACTGCAGCTATATCTATTTTTTCACTTTCTGTATTTTCGATCTTAATATCACCAGAAACACAATCCACATCAATATGATTGATCTTACATTCCATGATCTTATTATCTCCAGAAACAGTTTCTAAATCCAATTTATCTGCATCAATTCCTTGAATTGTAATATCACCAGATACAATTTCTAAATGTAATTTCTCTAATGCATATCCAACTGGTACTTGAATTTCAACCTTTGCTTTCTTAAATCCGAAGAAGAAATTATGTTCTTGTTTCCTTTCTTTGATTGTTAATACACCATCTTTATCTATTATCGTAAATCTCTTTCCATCTGTACAATTCACTACTACATCCGATACATTTGTTTCAACAATAGACAAATCAGCACTAACAAGTTCTGTATTGATTTCTTTTAGATGAGAACTTACATCCGTATTCTTTACTTCTTCTCCTAAAATAGCAGAAGCAGTTTCATGGATATCACCAAATGAAGCAATAATGCTTTCTTCGCTTTCACCTAATTCTTTTCTATCTTCCGCAAATTCTCTCATATAACCAATTGCGTTATCAACATCTTCATAGTGATGCTCAACTAAAATTTTTCTTAGTTGTGTTAAATACTCTTCAATCATTGTGTGTCTCCTTCTGTATATATTGATAAATAACAAATAACTCTTGTAGATCTCCTAAATATTCTTGAATTCTCTCTAATCCTTTATCTGTAATTGAATACATCTTTCTTAAACGAAAATTATGTTCTTGAGTATAAACAGATAAATATCCATTCTTCTCTAATCTTCTTAAGATTGGATATAAAGTTGATTCTGAGATTTCTATTACGTCCTTTAAATCTTTAATGATTTTATATCCATAAGAATCTTGTTTGATTAAAGAAGTCAGAACACAAACATCTAGAATACCTCTTTTCATCTGTGCTTCCATATACTACCTCCTGTGTATTCACTATACTTCGTACAGTATGCTTTGTCAAATAATATAAAAATTATTTTATTATGTTAAAATAGTTAAGCAATTTTGGAGAAGTACCCAAGAGGCTGAAGGGATCGGTTTCGAAAACCGACAGGCGTGAAAGCGTGCGGGGGTTCAAATCCCTTCTTCTCCGCCATTATAAAAACCAGACATTAGTCTGGTTTTTGTTTTACTTCATTAATCCTTTTTCTAAAGCTAATGTTCTTGTTGTAAGATCACAAACTTCACTTGGTCCATAGTATTGGATAGCACCAGGATATGTGAATGCTGTTTCTACAGCCCATGTGTCTCTATGTGCTTCAAAGTACTTAAATGGAGCTCCATCTAATTCAACGAGTGCTTTTCTAATAACTGGCTTGTCTTCACCATGTCTTCTTTCCATGTTCATCATCTTAGTGATTGGCATACCACCAGCAACCCATTCTTCAGCTGGTTTAGAAAGATTAGAAATCTTTGATAGATATCCATTATATCCATATTGGATCAACATGAATGCATTGTAACCTAATGAATAGCAGTAGTCAGCATCAAAGTTAGATGGGAATGCACATCTTCCTTCATAACCAAAGAAATGATGTAATGCATTGAACTTACCATTATATGTTCCTGCTTTTCTTCTTTCTTCTAAGTTAGCCTTTACAAGAGCAGAGAATAACTTTTCAGATTCAATCAATGAAACTTGTACGTTTCCATGTGGATCTCTTTCTAAGAATAATTGTTGTTGGATTGTTTCAGGAAGAATAGCAAATACTGCCATAGATTCCTTTGTTAAACCATTTTCAATAAAAGCATATTTATCTTTCCATGTTGGTAAAGCATTGAATTCATCAGCTTTACTACCAGCTAATAATTCATTGATTTCTCCAATTAATACTGAGAATTCAGGAACGAATTCAACAACACCTTCAGGAATAATTGCTACACCGAAGTTCATTCCCTTTTCACTTCTCTTAGCTACTGAATCAGCAATATAATCTGCGATAGAAGCTAAAGACATCTTCTTAGCAGCAACTTCTTCAGAAATCAAGCATACATTTGGTTGTGTTTCTAAAGCACATTCCAAAGCAACATGAGAAGCAGAACGTCCCATAACCTTGATGAAATGCCAATATTTCTTAGCAGAGTTAGCATCTCTTTCGATGTTTCCGATAACTTCACTATATGTCTTAGTAGCTGTATCAAATCCGAATGAACATTCAATATCTTCATTCTTTAAATCACCATCAATTGTCTTAGGGCAACCAATAACTTGTACACCTGTATTATGTGCAGCGAAATATTCTGCTAATACGGCAGCGTTTGTATTAGAGTCATCTCCACCGATGATAACAATAGCTGTAATACCATGCTTTTTGCATACTTCTGCAGCAACTGCGAATTGTTCTTCTGTTTCTAGTTTTGTTCTACCAGAACCAATGATATCAAATCCACCTGTATTTCTATATTGATTAATGTATTCATCGTCAAATACAAGATAATCATCATCTAATAATCCACTTGGCCCATTCTTGAAACCATAAAGTACATTTTCGCTACTTGTAGCTTTTAATGCATCATAAAGTCCACATACAACGTTGTGTCCACCAGGTGCTTGTCCACCAGATAGAATAACACCAACAACTTGCTTCTTAGCTACGCTAGTGTTTTCTCCCTTTTCAAATGTAATTTCTTTTTTTCCATAAGTGTTAGGGAATAAAGCTTTGATCTTTTCTTGGTCAGCAACACTCTGTGTTTCTTCACCTTCCTTAACACAAATTGCAGAAATACCATGTCTTAGCATTCCTGGTAATTTTGGTTCATACTTTAATCTTTCTGTTTGTAATGGTGAAATATTCATTTTCATTTACTCCTTTTCAACCGTTAAAATTTTAATTCATTTTCGCTTTATCGTAAATAGAAACTATGATTCTTCTTCCAATAATTCTTCCCATCTTTTTTCAAGATGTGCAATCTCATTATGAATATCATCAATATCTTGATCCAATTCATTCATTTTTGTGTAATCTTGGTAAAATTCAGGTTCAAATCTTAATGCACGCATGTCTTCTAGTTCTGCTTCTTTTTCAGTAATCTGTTTTTCTAATTTTGCGATTTCTCTTCTACGTGCTTCTGGTGAAATCTGTCTTCTTGTTTTCTCTGAAGAAGATTCTTGTTGTTTTTGTTGTTCATCAAACAGTGGTTTAGCGTCATCTGATTCCATATATTCGTCATATGTTTTATTAATAAATTCTGCTTTACCATCTTCAAAACGAATCAAACCTGTTGCGAGTTGTTGGATAAAATAACGATCATGACTCACAAATAATACAGAACCAGTAAATCCTTTTAATGATTCCTCTAATGCTTCTTTTCCTGGAATATCCAAATGGTTTGTAGGTTCATCTAAAATCAATAGATTTGCGTGTTCTAATAAAAGTTTCGCAAAAGAAAGTCTTACTTTTTCTCCACCAGATAATACATTTACTTGTTTAAATACATCATCCGCACTGAACAAAAATTGTCCTAATACGCTTCTTACTTCTGTTCTATCTAGTTCTGGATAAGCATCCCATAATTCTTCTAAAACAGTTTTGTTTGAAGAAAACTGTGCTAATTGTTGGTCAAAATATCCTTTTTCAATTTGATGGCCAAACAAATATGAACCACCTAATGATGGAATGATTTCCATCAATGTCTTTACAAAAGTAGATTTACCAGTACCATTTGGTCCAATGATTGCGATACGATCACCGCGTCTCATCTTCATAGATACTTCTGTTAATACATGATCATATCCAATCTTTAAATGATCCGTTTCTAATACTTTTTCTCCACCTTTGATTGCTGGGGTGAAATGTGCATGGAATGTTTTTGTATTGACCTGATCTACAGATATTTTTTCCATTCGATCTAAATATTTGATCTTAGATTGCGCAAAAGCAGCTTTACTACTTTTATAACGGAATTTTTCAATCAAATTTTGTAATCGCTCAATATCTTTTTGTTGTCTTATATAAGCACTTTGTTGTCTTTCTAGATCATTATCACGTTGTACAGTAAATGAAGAATAACTACCTGCATAACGCTTCATCTTTCCAAATTCCATATTATATACAGCGTCAACTGTGTGATCTAAAAACATACGGTCATGCGAAACAATGACTACTGCCTTTGGATAATTCTTGACATAACCTTCCAACCATTCAATTGCATCGATATCCAAGTGGTTTGTAGGTTCATCTAATAAAAGAATATCTGGTTTTGATAATAATAGGCGTACAAACGCAATTCTTGTTTTTTGTCCACCTGAAAAAGTTCCTATCACTTTATGAAGATCTTCTATGTTAAATCCAAATCGTGTAAAAACTGTTTTCATTTCTGATTCCCAGTTATACCCATTCATTGCTTCAAATTGTTCTTGCAGATTTGCATATTGATTCATGATCTTTTCAGAGTAATCAGTTGCCATCTTTTCTTCCAAAATATTCATTTGTTTTTGTAAC
This sequence comes from Lachnospiraceae bacterium, assembly GCA_963638375.1. Classification (GTDB taxonomy): domain Bacteria; phylum Bacillota_I; class Bacilli_A; order Erysipelotrichales; family Erysipelotrichaceae; genus Bulleidia. The sequence goes on along the minus strand of CAVHRL010000025.1, from coordinate 3,571 downwards.
GCAAAAAGAGGTTCATAAATTGTCATAAGTTCTTGTTCAACTGTCCAATCATCATGTTCAAGAACTTTCTGTGCCAAATAGCCAATGACGGTACCACACTGCATACTAATAGAACCTTTATCAAACTGTTCTTCTCCACACATGCATCTTAAAAATGTTGTTTTCCCACAACCATTTCTGCCAACGATAGCTATTTTTTCTGTGCCGCGAATTTCAAAATTAATATCTTCAAAAACTGTATCGGCACCATAGTATTTTGAAGCTTTTGATATTGCATATAACATAATTTTTTCCTAAAAAAGGAATGGAAGAAAGTCATCACCCATTCCTAAAATATTTTTAAAAGTTTAAATTTCTTGGTGTTCTAGCGAATGGAATCACATCACGAATGTTTTCCATACCTGTAACATACATTACAAGTCTTTCAAATCCTAAACCAAATCCTGCATGTTGGCATCCACCATATCTTCTTAGATCTAGATACCATTGATAATGTTCTTTGTTCATTCCAAGTTCATCCATACGTGCTTCTAAGACATCTAATCTTTCTTCACGTTGAGAACCACCAACAAGTTCACCAACTCCAGGAACAAGGCAATCTACAGCCGCAACTGTTTTGCCATCATCATTTTGGCGCATATAGAACGCTTTGATATCCTTTGGATAATCTGTTAAGAATACAGGACCCTTAACAACTTTCTCTGTTAAATATCTTTCATGTTCTGTCATGAGGTCCATGCCCCATTCAATCTTAGAATTTTCGAACTTCACACCATCTTCAACAGCTTTCTTTAGAATTTCAATACCTTCTGTATAAGGCATTCTTCTAAATTCACTATTACGAACATGATTTAATCTTTCTTCAAGTGTTGTATCAATTCTTTCATTGAAAAACTTCATTTCTTCAGGACATGTTTCATATACATAATCAATGCAGTACTTGATCATATCTTCAATGACATCCATATCAAAATCCAAATCCGCAAATGCCATTTCTGGTTCAATCATCCAGAACTCTGCCAAATGGTTTGTTGTATTTGAATTTTCAGCTCTAAATGTTGGTCCAAATGTATAAACATCTCTAAACGCTAACGCAAATGCTTCTGCTTGCAATTGTCCAGATACTGTTAAAGAAGCATGTTTCCCAAAGAAATCTTCTTCGTATTTTCCATCTTCTCTTGTTGTAACTGTAAATGTTTCACCTGCACCTTCAGCGTCAGCTCCAGTAATTTCAGGTGTATGTACATATACAAATCCTTGTTCTTGGAAGAATGTATGAATGGCCATAGCCAAAGCACTTCTTACTCTAAATACAGCTGAAAAAGTGTTTGTACGTGGACGTAAATGACCAATTTCTCTTAAATACTCAAAAGAATGTCTTTTCTTTTGTAAAGGATATGTAGAATCACAAGCACCTTCTAAGCTAATTTCTGTTGCTTGAATCTCAAATGGTTGTTTTGCTTCAGGAGTCAAAACAAACTTACCAATTACAGATAAAGCAGTACCTGTTAAATATTTTCCAACTTCTTCATAATTAGAAAGTGTATCTGCAGTATATACAATTTGTGCGTTTTGATAATATGTTCCATCATTAAGTGCGATGAAAGATACATTTTTTCCTGAACGATTAGAACGTACCCATCCTTGTAACTGAACATATTCTACTTGATCTTTTTCATATTCTGTAATTCCTGTAGCAGTGAGTCTATATAACTCACGAATACTCATTTCTGTTGGCATATTAATTCCCCTTATTTTTTAGTCTTTCATTGCGTTTGTTTCAAACACAAGTTCTTGGATGCTACTAACGACATCCACTTGTTTTACATATACTCCTTGTGGAACAGAAAAATGATCCACAGCAAAGCTTACAAATCCTTTGATTCCTTGATCAACAAGTAAATCAACAGTTTCTTGTACATTTTTAGAAATACATAGAATTGCAATTCTACATCCTTTTGGCATTTTCTCTGAAAGTTCGTTTAAATTATAAACTGGAACAGAAGCACCATGTACACTTTCTGGATATAAATCAAATGCGCACACAATTTCCCCTACGACATGATTCCATTTGTTATAATTCAATAATGCTTTTCCTAAGTTTCCTGCACCTATCAAAACAATCTTTTCATCAAAATTAACACCTAATTCATCAGAAAACTTTTTAATAAGATCATCTACATTGTAACCATATCCTTGTTTCCCTAAACTTCCAAGAAACGAAAAATCTCTACGAATCGTTGTAGATTCAATAGAAACATAATCAGCTAATTGCTTAGACATGATTTTCGTCGTGCCTTCTGCTTTCAGTTTTCTTAAAGCTTTTAGATATACTGGATATCTTTGTAATGTTGCCTTTGGTACTTTTCTTTCAGTTATCATCTTCATCACCTGTTAATTATTTTAACACCGAATAGAGACTTTGTGAAAAAATTATAGATATTATTAATCATTTTCTCCAGGCATCAATAATGAAGGATCTGCACATACATCAAATCCACAACGAATACCATGCTGATAAGCAATATAACCTGTAGCTCCTATCATAGATGCATTATCCGTACAATATTTGATTGGTGGTTGTGATAATTCAATATTTGGATACTTTTTCATTTCTTCTTCAAGCATCACTCTAAGTCTAGAGTTTGCGGCAACACCACCTGCAGTCACAACCATTTTAGGCTGTAATGCTTTTACAGCGTTCATCGTTTTAGAAACCATGAGACCTAATGCTGTTTCTTGGAAGGCATAAGCTACATCTTCTTTCACAATTGGATTACCAGCTTTTTCTTCACGTTGGATCAATTGTAAGACAGCCGTTTTTAATCCTGAAAATGAAAAATCATATGGTGTATCCACTTTTGGTGTTGGAAGATGATAATGCTCTTTTCCTAACTTAGCCATCTTATCAATGACTGGTCCACCAGGATATCCTGTTCCTAACACTCTAGATACTTTATCATAGGCTTCTCCAATAGCATCATCTCTTGTTTCACCAATAACTTTAAAATCATATTCACTTTCCATCCAAACAAGTTGTGAATGACCACCACTAATAACAAGAGCTAATAATGGAAATTGTAAATCATGGTCTAGCGCAAAACGATTCGCATAAATATGTCCGGTCATATGATTGACTGGAACTAGTGGCTTATGGAATTCCCACGCTAACGTCTTTGCGGCTTGTACACCTACATGTAAAGATCCAATCAAGCCTGGCCCTTGTGTAAATGTAATCGCATCAATATCATCCATTGTTACATTTGCTTGTTGAATAGCTTCTGTAATTACAGTAGATATATTTTCAACATGGATTCTACTTGCGACTTCAGGAACAACACCACCAAATTTTGTATGTACATTTATTTGTGAAGAAACAACATTAGATAGTATTTCTTTTCCATCTTTAACAATTGCACAAGCTGTTTCATCACAACTACTTTCTATCGCTAATAACATTGTCATAAAATGTCCTCCAATTAAACTTTAACCATTAAATATGCATCTTCACCATCTGCGTAATAATTCTTGCGAACAGAAACGATTTCAAACCCAAATTTTCCATATAAGT
>CAVHRL010000024.1:0-23467 GCA_963638375.1 Lachnospiraceae bacterium | reverse complement strand
CAAGAAATCCAAAGTGTGATCAATGTCCATTTGTAGATGGATGCCATGAAAAAAATAAGAATTTAAAAAAATGATGCCATTTTGTGGCATCATTTAATTTTGGTTTCCGAGGTATTGTGCATCTCCAAAACCTAAGATCATTAAGAAGATAGGTTGGAAGAAAAAGAGTCCTAAACCAAAGAATTCACTCTTTCCAAATGCTTTAGATAGTTTCTGTGTAAACATGAAATTGACTACAACAGAAATGATACTAAAGAGCCAACCGAAGGATGCTTTTCCTCCATCTTGGTTGAAATGAGCAACTACATCAGCGACTAACGCTACGATGAATGCAGGTGTTCCCCAAGCAATCTTATAAGCAAAATATTCATTTACAATAGGAATCCAAGCATAGATACCAGGAACATTTGCTTTTTGAAATACTTTATAACAACCAATTGCATATAAGATATACGCAACAATTGTTAATCCTAATACTAGGAAGAAATACGTTGCAGATATGATTCCAACAGAAATCAAAGATAACAACATAATAAAGATAAACATAATCACCACTCCTTTAATGAAAGTATTATAGAACTTTTGGTACAAAAAAGAAAGTGAACACTTACTTTCATATCAAAAGAAAACTGAGAATGATTAGTTCTCAGTTTTGAAAACATTTATTGTTGTTGTTCAGTATTGGATGAATCCGGATTAGGTTGCTCATCCTTCTTTTCAGTATCTTGACTTGAAGAATCAGGTGAAGCTGTTGGCTCAGGTGTAGCGTTAGGATCTTTACCTGTTGTTATCGTTGTACAGATTTCACCAGAAGTTACACTTGATTTTTCATAACCATAATAACCACAGACTTGATATGTCTTATCATATCCAACACCACTGACAGCTTGTGTTGATGATGGTCCTTCTGAGGATATTTCTCCAATCGTATTACCATTTTCTATGATACGTGCTTTATACAAGACTCTACCAGTAATCCAAGTTGAAGAGAATTCCTCTTGGTTTGTATCTGCGACGGTTAATTTAGAAGCGTCAGGGTAATCTGCCCAGTTGAATGTAATATTCAAGCTATTTTGATCAATCGTCGCGTTGAAATTTGTAGGATCTGATAATGCACTAGCAGTAACATCAAAGTCACCAAGCTTAGAATATTCTTTTAATACGTAACCAGTTGTAATGTAATCCTCAGGTGTATCTTCATTTGGAGATACATAAGGGAATACGCCTCTAACGTGTGTGATAGAAACAACATCATCTGGTTGTTGAACAGCCTCAGGTGAAGAATCTCTTTGTAAGACATCCATCATTTCTGAACAGATATGACCTGGAATATTCATTAAGGCTTTTGCGGTAGTGAAGTAGGTTTGTTCTCCTTCAACAGCTTTTTCCCAACCAACCCATACACAGGTCGTGTATTCGGTTGTTTCAGCAACCATCCATTTATCTTTCATCGCACCTTGTGGAATACCATATTGAAGTCCGTCAGTTCCCCAGTCAGTTGTACCTGTTTTTGCGTATGTCGTGTAATCTCTCTTTAAGATTTGCATGTAGTTGTAGATACCTGAAGATACACAGTATTCCATTAACGTACTTGTCATAAAGGCTGAGCCTTCAGAGAGTACTTTTGTTGAAGTATATTGAGGAATGAAATCATCTTGGTTACCACTACGATATACAATCTTTGTGATCGTATGAGGAGTAATATAATTACCTCCATTCATCAATACTGCATGTGCTGCCATTAATTCTTTGGCACTACATGTATAAGCATTACCACCAATTGCGAAGGAAATATCGAATTGAGAAGCGTCAAATTGCGAGAAGTGTAATGAACTTAGATAATCTGTAATTGTCTTTGCTCCTTTTTCATCAATGACTGCTTGCATGGTTTGAATGGCAGGTGTATTTAGAGATCTTGCGACAGCTTCTTTTAGATCAACTCTACCATTATATTGACCATTTGCGTTTTTGAATGTCCAGTTACCATACGTAACAGGCTTATCAATTAATTCATGATCGGTTGCCCAACCAAGATATTCAAAGGCTAATGCGTAATCGAGGAACGGCTTAACAGCTGAACCAGGTTGTTTATATTGACTTGTTGCGTGATTGAGTAACATAGAACCACCTTGAGAATAGTTTCTACCTCCACCAATCGCAACGATTTCTCCAGTTTGATTATTTTCTGAAATGATACCAGCTTCCATTAAATCATCCGCAAAGGTAACATTTGGATTATTTCCTGCGAGAATTTCTTCTACTGCGTCTTGTGCTGTTGCGTCCATCGCAGTATAGATTTGCATAGATACGTTCATTGGATCTTGTCCAGTGATTTGTTCGGCTTCTTTGATTGCTTCATCAATATAAGCTTGATATTTATAACTTGTATCTTTAATTGTTGAAGTTTGATCAATCAATAGGTCTTCAACATTAATACTCTTTGCGAGTTTATATTCGTCTTCATTGATATAGCCATGTCTTAACATCAATGCTAGAACAGTATTTCTTCGATCTGTTGCGTGATCTAGATAGTTATGTGGATCATAGTAGTAAGGGGAATTAACAATTCCAGCTAATAATGCACATTCTGAAATGTTCAATTCAGAAACAGACTTTCCAAAGTATTGTTCAGCTGCTTTTTGTACACCACGAATATTACCAATACCACCAAAATTCATTTTATTTAAATATAATTGGAATATTTCTTTTTTATTTGATTTCTTTTCTAGTTTTAACGCAAGATCGATTTGTTGTATCTTATATTCAATATCAGCTGTTTTAGAAATTCCTTTATCATCATTTTGGAAGTAAGTTAATTTAACAAGTTGCATTGTAAATGTAGAACCACCTTGTCGATTACCATGTAATACAGTGTTGATCATGGACATCGCAAAACGTGGGATATCAAATCCGTTATGTTTAAAATAACGAGAATCTTCTACTGATAAGAATGCATCAATTAATGCTTCAGGAAATTGATCGTAATCAACATTTTCTCTTAATTGCGTACCAACGTCTGCAATTTGATTTCCATCTTTATCATAGATTAATGTGGATTCTTGCGAGAAGAAGTCATCTGTATTTAATTCAGGTTCATCTTTTAACATCATCTCTAAACCAACAACCCCAACAGCACCAAAGATTAATTCAAATCCAACAAGAATCGCTAAGATAAATGTTGCGAATCGTAATCCATGAAATTTTCTTTTTCCATTGATTGGTTTCTTATTTATTTTTTTGTTATTTTTATTTTTTTGATTCATGCGTTTCCTCCACATTAAAATATAGTTTGTCAACAACTTCTAAGTAATCAACTGGTTTCCCAAAATAACCTTGAACGATATATCCATGTTCTCTTATCCATTGATATGGAATTGATTTTCTTTCAATAGAATAAATGTAATCAATCATTTCCTTTGCATCAACAAGATAGTTTTCATCGTAATAAGATAATCGAAATAATACAAAGCATATTCCACCATGTTGGATACATTTCTTTAAATGTTTGATTTGATGTGGGTGTATCAACGACAAAGAAAATGCTGTTTTATTTTGACATTCTTTTGCCTCAAAATCGATATATTTTCCACGATAGATTCCATTGTAATCCGTAGTACTTGGAATTTTGAAATAAGCTTCTGTTATCTTTGCGGCAGAACGCATAGGATAATCTACTTTTACGATTTGAACAGGTGTTGGTTTTTTATGAATCACTGCACGATCCATATTATAGTAATATTGATTTGTTGTATTGATATCTTTTTCTAGATTCATACCACGATCACCGAATGATTTCGGCGCATGAGACCACTGTGTTTTCTTTCCGTTTGGATAATTTACCATAAGTTTTACCAACAAAAATATTATACCTTTGTTCACACAAATTAGAAAGTCGTATTGCGTTTGTTTGTCTGAAATGTAATAATAATATAGTTAGGAGGTATTGAAATGGCTGGAAAATTGAATTTAGATCCACAGGGTATTGTTGATAAAGAATTTGATATTGATTTTAAAGGATATAATCCAGATCAAGTTGATCACATGTTAGACTTGGTGATTCAAGATTATCAGACATATCAGAATCTCTTAGAAGAGATGGATCGTAAATTAGCTGATCTTGAACGTACGAATGCATCCTTACGTGCTAAGTTGATCGAAGTGGAAGGAAAACAACGTGCTAGTCAAGATGCTGATCCAATTTTGACAAATGGTTCTTCACAAGTTGATATTCTAAAAAGATTATCTAGACTTGAAGCACAAGTGTTCAACAACAAACAATAGTACATATGAGGCAGCCGCTGGTTTTTTAACTAGAGGAAAGTCCATGCTCGCACGATCTGCGATGATCGTAGTGTTTGTGCTGGTCCAATCAATAAGGCCAGGCACCAATTGGTGACGGCGGAGCAGAAACCTAAGGATCTAGTCTATGGTGAATGCCCTTAAGGTGTCACAGTGACGAAGTCTTATTGGAAACGATAAGAGTGGAACGAGATAAACCCCGCAAGCGAGAAACCCAAATTTGGTAGGGGAACTGTCGAAGACGAACTGAAGTTAGAGATGGGTGTAATATTACACAGATAAATGACTGCCGCCCTGTAAAGGGAACAGAACATGGCTTATGATTATGTACAAATTAACGAGAGAGCAATCTCTCGTTTTCTATTTATTATGTTATACTTTATGAGTTCAAAGGAGAATATTTATGAATTTACCTAATAAATTAACGATATTTAGAATTGTTTTGATTCCAGTGATTATTTTGATTTATTTATTTCCATATGAATCATTTGGAATTGTACCAACTGTTATTAATATTGGTGGTGTAGATTTATCTGTGATTAATTTGATAGCGTTAGTGATCTATGTAGTTGCGGCTATTACAGATGCATTGGATGGGAATATCGCAAGAAAGAGAAATCTCATTACAACATTTGGAAAGTTTGCAGATCCAATCGCAGATAAATTATTAACAACAACAATGTTCCTATTGTTTGTTTCACAAGGAATCATTCCAGTTGTTCCTGTTATTATCATGATTGCTAGAGATACATTTGTTGATGGATGTAGAATGATGGCTGCAAGCAATGGAAAAGTTGTTGCCGCAGGTATGATGGGAAAATTAAAGACAGTTTTTCAAATGGTCACAGTTGCCTTGATACTTCTGAATAATTTACCATTCGCATTATTAAATCTACCAGTTAGTGACATTCTATTATGGATGAGTGCATTAGTATCTTTTGTTTCTGGTGTTCAATATTTCAATCAGATGAAAGAAGATATTATGGAATCTATTTAAAAATTTTGTGGATATTTCTTTAAATTCGTGAATATAGTATAAAGGAGAATTTAAATGGCAACAAAAGAAAAAAAGAATGAAGTCATTACAGATGACAAAAAAGATCAACTTCTTCAAGATGCTTTAAAAGCAATTGAAAAAGAATATGGAAAAGGATCAATCATGCGTTTGGGGGATCGTGCATCTGTTAGTGTAGATGCGATTCCTAGTGGTTCCTTAGCTTTGGATAAAGCTTTAGGAATTGGTGGCTATCCAAAAGGAAGAATCATTGAAATCTATGGCCCTGAATCTAGTGGTAAAACTACAATGGCATTGCATGCAATTGCAGAATGTCAAAAGAAGGGTGGAAGATGTGCATTTATTGATGCAGAAAATGCAATTGATCCTATCTATGCAAAAAATCTAGGTGTTGATATTGATGAATTGATTTTATCGCAACCTGATTCTGGTGAACAAGCATTGGATATCGCAGAATTATTAATTAAATCAGGGGCTATTGATTTGGTTGTAGTGGACTCTGTTGCAGCACTTGTTCCTCAAGCTGAATTAGATGGTGAAATGGGAGATACTTCTGTTGGTTTACAAGCTCGTTTGATGTCCAAAGCAATGCGTAAATTGGCTGGTGTAATGAATCATTCCAATACAACCGCAATTTTCATTAACCAATTACGTGAAAAAGTTGGTGTAATGTTTGGTAACCCTGAAACAACACCGGGTGGTAGAGCTTTGAAATTCTATTCTTCTGTTCGTTTAGAAGTAAGAAGAAGTGAAACACTCAAAAATGGTGCGGATGCATATGGTAACGTTACAAAAATCAAGGTTGTTAAGAACAAAGTCGCTCCACCATTCAAAACCGCAACAGTTAATATTATCTATGGTGTTGGTATTTCACATGTGGATGAAGTAATCAATCTAGCAGTGGAAAACGATATCATTGAAAAAGCAGGTGCTTGGTTTTCTTATGAAGGTGAAAAGATTGGTCAAGGAATCAATTCTGTTAGAGAGTACATGAAATCTCATCCTGAATTTGAAGAAAAAATTACAGCACAATTAAAAGAAGTGATGTATCCTGATGAAACTACAGAATCATTAACTGCTTAAGCACTTTATCTAAAGTGCTTTTTTTTATATAATCTTGATATGCAAAATTTTTATTTAGGAATGAATGTGTTTTTTAAAAAGTATAAAAAAATAATTGTTTTGATGAATCAATTTTTAACGATTTTATACTATATTTTATATCCTATTAATGTGTTCTTTGTTTTCATTTTTGAAAGAGAAATGATACATAAAATAATATTGGTTCCTGGTATTGCTTTTTTAATCGTTTCTTTGATTCGTAAATTCTTAAAAAGACAAAGACCATATGAAAAATATCATTATCAATCCATGATAGAAAAAAAATCAAAAGAGAATTCTATGCCTTCAAGGCATGTTTTTTCAGCGGCTATCATAGCGATGACATTTTTCTATTTTAATCATTTAATTGGAACCATTTTGTTGGCATTAACGTGTTGTAGTGCGGTGATTCGTGTGATAGGTGGTGTGCACTATATCAGTGATGTAATTGTTGGATTTTTGCTTGGAATTCTATCAGGTTTATTTCTGTATTTGTAACCGTTTTACTTGTGAAAAAGGGTCATTAATTGTATAATTTTATTTGGGATGTTATTCTCATAAATCACAACAAATTATGGAGGACATAGATATGGTACAAATCATAATTGCTGTGGTTGCAGGTATTGTTGTAGGTGTGATCCTCATGTGGATTGCAGGTAAAATGGGTCTTGATCGAAACAAAGAAATGAGTCAGGACATTATTGATGAGGCAAATTCCAAGGCGGAAACATTGATTCGCCAAGCTAATCTTGATGGTAAGCAACAAGTTTATGAAATGAAGTTGCAAGCAGAAAAAGATATTAAAAGTCAGCAGGATAAGATTAAGTCATCTGAAACTGCTTTATTACGTCGTGAAGATAGCTTGAATTTCCGTGAAGAAAATTTAAAAAATCAAGAAAAGAAAATGACTGACAAAGAAAAGTTGGTCGACAGCAAGCTTGCTAATCTCAGCAAACAAGAAGAAGAATTACAATCAAAGATTGATAGTCAAGTTGCAGTTCTTGAACAAGTTTCTCATTTAAATCAAGAAGATGCGAAAAAAGAATTGATGGCAATCGTTGAAAAGAAAACAGAAGCTGAAATTGCTACATATATTCATGATCGACAAGAAGAAGCAGAAACAGTTGCTTCTGATTATGCAAGAAATGCAATTGCTTTAGCTATTCAAAGATATTCACAAGATGAAGTAATTGAAAGAACAGTATCTACTGTTACACTTCCTAGTGAAGAAATGAAAGGTAGAATCATTGGTAGAGAAGGTAGAAATATTCGTGCCATTGAACAAGCTACTGGAGTAGATTTAATTATTGATGATACACCAGATGTTATTACCGTTAGTTGTTTTGATCCAATTCGAAGAGAAATTGCTAGACAATCTCTAGAAATCTTGATGAAGGATGGAAGAATCCAACCTGGACGTATTGAAGAAGTCATCAATAAAGTTAAGAAAGAATTAGATGAAACAATCTTTAAGATTGGTAATGAAACAGTTTATAAACTAGGTATCGGAAAAATGAATCGTGAATTGATTCGTTTAGTAGGTAGACTACGTTTCCGTTATAGCTATGGACAAAATGGTTTGGAACATTCTGTAGAAGTTGCTAATTTTGCGGGTATGATGGCTGCTGAATTAGGACTAAATCAAGCTTTGGCAAAAAGAGCTGGATTATTACATGATATTGGTAAAGCAATTGATTTTGAACAAGAAGGAAGCCATGTTGATTTAGGTGCTAAAGTAGCTAAGAAATATGGAGAAAATCCAATTGTTGTTAACGCAATTGAATCCCATCATGGTGATACAGAAGCTACGGATATCATTTCTGTGTTGGTTGCTGCTGCTGATACAATTTCTGCTGCTAGACCAGGTGCAAGATATGAATCTATGGAAGGTTACATTGAAAGACTTGAAAATCTAGAAAAGATTGCGAAGAGTTTCGATGGTGTTGAAAAAGCATTTGCGATCCAAGCAGGTAGAGAAATTCGAATCATGGTTCAACCAGAAAAGATTGATGATATTACAATGGTTAAAGTTGCACATGATATTCGCGAAAAGATTGAAAATGAATTGACATATCCTGGTCAAATCAAAGTTACATTGATTCGCGAAGTTCGTGTACAAGAATTAGCAAAGTAAGAGACATTTTCAAATGTCTCTTTTTTATAGGAAACAGTTAGCTTTTGCTAACTTTTCGATTTTTTTCACAAGTTAGTTGTTCTCGATATTTTAGGGTGTTATAATTTTGGTGAAGGAGGAACATTATGCCAGTAACAGTTGATAAGGATACTTGCATCGGTTGTGGTGCTTGTGTAGGTGTATGCCCTGTTTCCGCTTTATCTTTAGATGATGAAGGTAAATCTGGATGCGACGAAAGCGTATGCATTACTTGCCTCTCTTGTGTAGGAGCTTGCCCAGTTTCTGCAATTGCTGAGAAGTAAGAAATAAAAAAAGCCAGAATATCTGGTTTTTTTTATGGAGTTTCAATTGTTTCTGATATAATACTAATTCACGGAGATAAAGATATGAAAAAAGATTATAAACTTCCTAGTCATTTAGATGCAGCAAAGAGAACAAAAGAAGAAGTTGATGTTGAATATGGATTGTTTTCTATGAACGATCAATTAGAAGCGTTAGGTAAAGGGAAAAATTATTATATTCGTACATATGGATGTCAAGCTAATGTAAGAGATGGTGAAAGCATTGCAGGTATGATGGAAGTTATGGGATTCCAAAATACAGAAAAACCTGAAAACGCAGATGTTCTTATTTTTAATACTTGTGCAGTTAGACGTGCTGCAGAAGAACATGTTTTAGGTGAAATTGGCATGTTAAAAGGATTGAAAACAGAAGATCCTAATCGTGTATTCTGTATTTGCGGATGTATGGCACAGGAAGAAAGTGTTGTTCAAGAAATTCTCAAGAGTTATCCACAAGTAGATTTAATTTTTGGAACACATAATATCTATCGATTACCAGACCTATTAAAAGAAGTCATTACTACAAAACAAAGAAAAGTTGAAGTACTTTCAGAGGAAGGGAAAGTCATTGAAAATCTTCCTGTTAAAAGAACACAAAGTGTTAAAGGGTTTGTGGATATTATGTACGGATGTAATAAGTTCTGTACTTACTGCATTGTTCCTTATACACGTGGAAAAGAAAGAAGTAGAAGAATGGGAGACATTGTTCGTGAAGTAAAACAATTGATGGACAATGGTGGCAAAGAAGTTATTTTATTAGGTCAAAATGTAAATGCATATGGAAAAGATCTTGGAATGGAAGATGGATTTACAGATCTTTTGATTGAAATCGCAAAACTTGGAATTGATAGAATTCGTTTCTATTCCTCATCTCCTAGAGATTATTCTGAATCAACAATTCAAGCGATGTTAGATTATCCTAATATTATGCCTGCGCTACATTTACCGGTGCAATCTGGATCAAATGAAGTATTAAGACGTATGGCTAGAGGATATACAGTTGAAGAATATAAAGAAGTATTTGATCGTTTGAAAGCGAAAATTCCAAATATAACATTTACAACGGATTTAATTGTTGGTTTCCCTGGGGAAACAGAAGAAGAATTCCAAGAAACAATTGATTTAGTTGATTATTGTAAATTTGATGGTGCATTCTCTTTTGCGTATTCTCCTAGAGAAGGAACACCTGCAGCACGTATGGAAAATCAAATCGATGCTGATGTAAAAAAGAGAAGATTACAGGAGTTAAACGAACACATCAATCATTGGGCAAAAGAAAACAATTTGAAGTATTCAAATAAAACAGTAAAAGTTTTATGTGAAGGCAGAAGTAAGAAAAATGCAGATGTTTATTCTGGTTATTCTGAAGAAAATAAACTTGTTAATTTTACTGGAAAAGAAGGCTTAGAGAATCAAATCGTTGAAGTTGAAATTACAGAAGTTAGAAGCTTTTCTTTGAATGGGAAAGCATTGTGATTAACTTACGTTTGTTTTATAATGTTCATGCAAAAAAGAAATAAAAAAATAATTGGAGGATATATATGAGCAAAGTTCGTATTTTTGCGCTAGGTGGTCTTGATGAAGATGGAAAGAACATGTATGTCGTTGAAAATAATGATGATATTTTTGTTCTTGAATGTGGATTGAAATATCCAGATGTTGATCAATTGGGAATTGAAATGATTATTCCTGATTTTTCCTATCTTGTTAAGAACGCAAAACGTATTAAAGGTATCTTTATAACACATGGTCATGAAGATGTTATGGCTGCATTACCAATGTTATTAAAACAACTTCCTGATGTACCAATTTATATGGCACCATTTACTGCACTCATGTTTGAAAGACGTGCAAAAGAACATGGTTTAGGAAAAGTAAATATTCATCGTGTTAGAAGAAATAGTTCTTTTAAGATTGGTAAAACAGAAATTAAAACATTTGGTACAACACAATCGATTGCGGATGGCTTTGGCGTGGGTATCAAAACAAGTGAAGGTTATGTTGTGTATACTTCTGAATTTATTGTGGATTATGATATTAAAAATGAAGCATTTGCGACAGATATTACAAACATCACAGATTTAGGACATGAGGGTGTACTCGCTTTATTGTGTGAATCTGTAGGATCTAATAGACCTGGTCATTCAGCACCTTCACATCGAATTACAGGTGTTATTGAACCTTATTTTGAAGACGCAAAAGGTAGAATCTTAATTACTGTATTCAACCAAAATATTTATAGAGTGATTGAAATCATTGAATTAGCGAATAAATATAATCGTAAGATCATGATCTATGATGATGAATTACGTAAGCTAATGAATGATATGGCAAAACTTGGTTACTACCACATTCCTGCAGGTCTAGAAGTTTCTAAGGAATCTTTCTCAAATGATATGGAAAATATTGTCATTATTGTAGCGGGTACTGGTTCTAATATCTTTACAAAAGTTCATAAGATTGCGACAAAAGAAGATGACTTTATTGAAATGCGTAAGTCAGATACTGTTATTATAGCTTCACCTGCAGTTCCAGGAACCGAAAGAAATGAAGCAAGTATGGAAGATGATTTGTATAAAGAGGCAGATCGTGTAGAAGCAATTGATGCGAAGAGATCTTTCTCTATGCATGCTTCCATTGAAGATATAAAAATGATGGTGTATTTATTACGTCCTAAATATTATATTCCTGTAAAAGGAGAGTATAGACAATTGATATCCAATGCGAATATTGCGTTAGATATGGGATATTCTGCTGCGAATATCATTGTTATGGATAATGGACAAGTTGCGACATTTACAGACGGCAATATTAAT
Source organism: Lachnospiraceae bacterium (assembly GCA_963638375.1). Lineage (GTDB taxonomy): Bacteria > Bacillota_I > Bacilli_A > Erysipelotrichales > Erysipelotrichaceae > Bulleidia. The sequence continues at coordinate 11,761 of CAVHRL010000024.1, read as the reverse complement.
AAACAATTTGATTCTGTAGATGTTGGGGAAGTAATGATTGATGGCGGCGATTCTTTAGACGCTACAGGAATGGTCATCAAAGATCGTGAAACTTTAAGTACTGATGGTGCTATTATAATTGGTATTGTTGTGAATCATGCAACAAAGGAAATTATTGGAGGACCTGATGTACAATCTAGAGGTGTTATCTATTTAAAAGATGCAGACTATATTGTTAAACAAATTGGTATATTGATGGAATCAACAATCAATGATGCGGTAAAAGAAAAACGTTATGACAATATGGAAGTTCGTTCTGAAGCAAGAGATAAGATTGCTAGATATGTACTTCATGAAACAGGGAAAAGACCTATGATCTTACCTGCAATCATTGAAATCAATACAAAGGATTAAAAAGAGGATTACGTGGCTAGAAAAACAAAAGCACAGTTAAAAAGAGAACGCGATAAAGAAATAAGACAATGGATCACAGTTGTGGTCCTTTTCGCGTTATTGATTATTGGATTCATGAAACTAGGATTTGTTGGAACGTTTTTGTATAACTTACAACGATATTTCTTAGGGTCATTATTTTGGATCATCATTGGTTCAATTATAGTTTTAATTCTAATCAATGTAATGAATCGTCATCATGATATTGATGATGTTGATCCAATTCCATTTGTTTTAATTCATTGTGCAATATTATTACTATGTTCCTATATTTCTACGACTGAAAAAGGAATGTCTGTTTTTGTTCAATATATTGAACATATCGTAGATTATTTTGGTAGTAATGCAACTAGCATGGATGTAGGTGGTGGCTTAGTAGGTGGCTTCCTATATGCGTTAGGTTCCATGCTATTTGATCGTGTTGGTGTAGTGATTGTCATTGTTGTTTTATTTATTATTGCGATGTTATTACTTGTTTCTTTAGATGTTTATAAGAAGGCTTTTTATACAATCGTTGCATTCTTTAAAACACCAGAAAGAGAAGAGGAAGAAATAGAACCTGAACCAGTCGAAGAAAAAGAACCAAAAAATCTTTGGATCATGTTAGAAGAACATAAAGAAAAAAAAGAGGCAAAGAAAGCTTTACTCGGATCCATACAAGTGGATGAAGAAACTCAACAAACAGGTTCTATGGATATTTTGACAGAAGAAAAGAAAGAAGAACCACATCTTACAAAACTAATCAATATTACTGCTGATAGAGATACAGAAGAAATACCTGTAGTTTCGATTCCTGGAAAAACGATTTCTTCAGAAGAATCAGTATTTATTAATGTAGATGATTTGCAAGATACGATACAGCAACCAGAGGAAGAAGATACGATTCAGATGAATTTGGATACGATTCCAGAACAAGATGATGAATATTACGAACAAACAGAGTTAGAACTAACAGATGAACAACCTACTGCTACTGAAGTAAATGAAGAAAAGAAGCCTGAAGTTAAATTATCTAAGAAACCATATAAGATACCAACACCACGTATGATTTCACAAATGTTAGATCCATTACCATCCAAAGGTGCAAATACTGAAAATGAACTTTCCGCAAAGGAAAAGGGTGAACAATTAATCAATATTTTGCGAAATTTTGATATTGAAGCTGAACTAGTTGATACACATATTGGTCCTTCAGTAACACAATTTGAAATCAAGCCAAATGCGAATGTCAAAGTATCTAAAATCTTAGGACTTGCGGATAATATCAAGATGGCACTTGCTGCGAAAGATGTTCGTATTGAGGCACCAATTCCAGGTAGGAACGCAGTTGGTATAGAAATTCCAAATGTGAAAAGTACACCTGTTAAATTACGTGAAATTATTTCTGATATTTCAGATAAAGATAAAAAACAACCATTACTGTTTTTTGTAGGCAAGGACTTATTAGGGCAAACCGTTACATGTCGATTAGATAAGATGCCACATTTATTGATTGCAGGTGCAACCGGCTCTGGTAAATCTGTTTGTATGAACGCAATTATTACATCTTTGCTTTTAAGAACAGATCCTGAAGATGTAAAACTATTACTTGTTGATCCAAAGAAAGTAGAATTCACACCATATTCTAGAATTCCACATTTGATAGGACCAGTCATTAATGATCCAAATCAAGCAAATAACGCACTTAAGGCAATCGTTCAGATCATGGATGAAAGATATAATATCTTTGCGGCTGCTGGTGTAAGAAATATAGAAGTGTTTAATGAAAAAGTAAGACAACAAAATGGTGCGAAGAATCCAGATGGTTCACCAGCTCCTAAAAAGATGCCTTACATCGTTGTTATTATTGATGAGTTAGCTGACTTAATGGCAGTTGCTGGAAAAGATGTAGAACAATCTATTCAAAGAATTACACAATTAGCTCGTGCTGCTGGTATTCATTTGATTGTTGCGACACAACGTCCTTCTGTTGATGTTATTACAGGTATCATTAAAGCGAATATTCCTTCTCGTATCGCATTTGCTGTATCTTCTGGAACGGATTCTAGAACGATATTGGATCATGCTGGGGCTGAAAGATTGCTTGGTAATGGTGATATGTTATATATGCCAATTGGTGCTAGTTCTGCAATGCGTACACAAGGTGTATTTGTTACTGATGAAGAAGTGCAAAAGATTACAGAGTATGTTTCTCAATGGGCACCAATGTACAATGATAAGTTTATCTTGTTAGAAGGAATCAATGATGGAAGTGGTATTGGTGGAGTTGCGACAATCAATGATGATCCACTGTTTAAAGAAGTGAAAGAATATGTTGTAGAAGCACAAAAAGCATCTACTTCTTTACTTCAAAGAAGATTTGGAATTGGCTATAATCGTGCAGCGAAAATGATTGATGCATTAGAAGAGTCAGGTGTGATTGGACCTGCACAAGGATCTAAACCTAGAGAAGTCTATTTAAAACCAGAGGATTTAAATATTTCTGAAGATGATAGTTGATTTCTAATGAAATCATGTTATAGTGTAGAAGATAAATTTCAGGGCAGGGCGTAATTCCCGACCGGCGGTAAACTCCGCGAACCGAAATGGTTGAACTGGTGAAATTCCAGTAGCGACAGTACAGTCTGGATGAAAGAGATTTTATCTTTTTACTTTTATCAGTGAAATTACCCGGAGTTTATCTTTGAACCCCGGTTTTTTGTTTAGAGGGGGCAGGAGGTAGACAAAATGACAACAGTTTCAAAAACAAAATCAAATCGCTTAACAACACGTTACATCGCAGTTACTGCAATTCTTTCGGCATTGGCATTTGTATTTCAGTTGATTGAAATTCCATTACCAATGATCATGCCAACTTTCATCAAGTTTGATTTTTCAGACATTCCCGCTTTACTTGGCGCATTTTCAATGGGACCAGCATGTGGAATCTTAATTGAATTATTAAAAAATGCATTACATGCATTATTATGCTCACATTCATTTGGTGTTGGTGAATTATCAAATTTTATCCTAGGTGCTGTATTTGTTGGAATCGCAGGATTTGTTTATCAACATAAACAAACAAAGAAAGGTGCCATTGTTGGATCTTTGTTAGGGGCAATCGCAATGGCATTGGTTTCTTTCCCATCTAATTTATTTGTAGTATATCCTGTTTATTACAATTTTATGCCTAAGGAAACAATCATTCAGGCATATCAAATGATTATTCCTGCAGTGGATTCTATTGAAAAATGTTTATTGATCTTCAATGTTCCATTTACATTTATGAAAGGATTGTTTGACGTCATTATTACACTATGTATCTTTGATAAGATTTCACCAATTCTTCATGGAAAAAACTAATTGATCTGATTTGTAATTAAGCTTGTTATGTGCGTTCATAACGAGCTTTTTATGTGCTATAATAAGATGAACAATTTGGAGTTAATTATGGCAACATTATCACGTACAAAAAAATATCAAGATCTTAGAGATCGTTTACAACACGATACATCTACAGATTCTTTATCTACAAATGATTTATCTAGATTTGAAAAAAGATTAAATGAGATCGATTCTCAAAATTTTTCTTATACACAAAAAAATACATCTGATTCTTTTGTGGCAGGACATGCTAGAAATCATGATATTCAAAAAGAAAATGAAGTATTACGTAGAAAGAAATCAGAACCAACATTTGATACATCAGCATTCTCTAATAATGAAAATGATGTTACTTTTGATAATGACTATTTAGATCAATATATTCGTGAAGTTAAACAATACAACATTGATCAAGGAAATGCTGCTAGCGAAAACACATCTTTAAATATTTTAAAACAAATTGAAAGAAATAATTCAAAAGCACCGGATAGACCATATTCTAGAAGTACATCTCAAACAACTGATATTCCTTTTATCAATGAAACAAAGGAAGAAGCAAAACAACAACCTTCTACACAAGAAGGAGTTCAACCAACGCAAGTTCTTTCTAAAGAAGATATTATGGCAGAAGTACAAAACATGGTAAATGGAACATCTACTCCAACACCAACTGCTTCAGTTTCATCTGAATCACCATTCGTATCTGATTCCTTTGATTATGATAAATCAATGAATACAGATACATTTAATAGACGTTTAGAAGCTGATCGTACAACAAGGCAACAACTTTTAAATGAAACAACACAAATGAGAGCACAATTAGATGATTATGAAGATAATCTTTCTGAAGTTTCAGATAAAATGAGACAAACAAATAAGATCTTAAATCTTGTTTTAGTTCTTTTAATTGTGTTTTTAGCTATTATTGTTGGTTTTGTTGTGTATTGGATCGTTATGACAAAATGAGGTTAGTATGAGAATTAATATTGCGATAGATGGACCTAGTGCTGCAGGTAAGAGCACAATTGCGAAAACTTTAGCGAAAAAATTAAATTATATTCATTTAGATACAGGTGCGATGTATCGTTCAACTGCTTATAAAGCAATGCATTCTAGTGTTGATCTAGAAGATGAAAAAGCTTTAGTAGAAATGTTGAAGAATACAGATATTCAATTAACACCAGATGGAAAAGTCTTTTTAGATCAAGAAGATGTTTCGACTTTGATTCGTCAAGATGAAGTTTCTATTGCGGCAAGTCATGTTTCTAAACATCCTCTTGTACGTAAAGAACTTGTTGCTAGACAACAACAAATGGCAGCATCAAAAGGATTTATCATGGATGGAAGAGATATTGGTACAGTTGTTTTAAAAGACGCTGAAGTAAAAATCTTTATGACTGCTAGTGCGAAAGCTCGTGCCTTAAGACGCTATAAACAAGACATTGCGATGGGATTACAAACAAGCGATGTTGAAACCATTGAAAAAGAAATTGAAGAAAGAGATTATCAAGATACGCATCGTTCTGCTTCACCACTTGTGAAAGCAGATGATGCTCTTGAAATTGATACAAGTGATATGAGTATTGAACAAGTTGTTGATCAAATCTATCAACTTTGTATCCCTTTTATTGAAAAGGAGGAAGATTGATGAAAAATGGAACAATTGCGATCGTAGGTAGACCTAATGTTGGTAAATCTACAATTTTCAATCGCATTGCTGGACAAAGACTATCCATTGTAGAAGATATACCAGGTGTAACAAGAGATAGAATTTATTCTTCTGCAGATTGGACAGGAAATCATTTTCAAATCATAGATACAGGTGGTATTCAATTAGAAGATCAACCTTTCCAAGAAGAAATTCGTGCACAAGTGCAGATTGCCATTGAAGAAGCTGATGTAATCATGATGGTCTGCAATGGGAAAAGTGGAATGAGTGATGATGATCGATATATCGCTGGTTTACTACAAAGAAGTGGAAAGCCACTTGTTTTAGCAGTTAATCAAATTGATGATCAATCTCGTATGATGAATATCTATGAATTTTATAACCTAGGAATTGGTGATCCAATTGCGGTTAGTGGTGTTCATGGGATTGGTATTGGTGATTTATTAGATAAATGTATGGAACTCATGCCTGAAGAAGATAATAAAAAACGTGCAGAGGGAATTCATATCGCTGTTATTGGAGAACCAAATGTAGGGAAGTCTTCTATTGTAAATGCGATATTAAGGGAAGATCGTTCTATTGTTTCTAATATTCAAGGAACTACAAGAGATGCTATTGATACACCATTCAAAGTAAATGGAAAACCTTATGTAATTGTTGATACTGCAGGCATTCGTAAAAGAGGTAGGGTTTATGAATCTGTAGAAAAATATTCTGTTTTACGTGCAATGTCCGCAATTGAAAAATGTGATGTAGCTCTATTTTTGATTGATGGCGAATTAGGTATTCGTGAACAGGATAAACATGTCGCAGGTTATGCCTATGAAGCAGGAAAACCAATTATCATTGTTGTAAATAAATGGGACGCAGTAGAAAAAGATGAACATACAATGGTTGCCTTTGAAGAAAAGGTGAGAAATGAATTTGCATATTTAGCGTATGCTCCTATTCTATTTGTATCAGCGAAAACAAGACAAAGAGTAGATACGATTATTCCTGAAGTGGATCGTGTTTATGAAAATTCAATTCGTCGTGTTCCTACAAATATCTTAAATGAAGTGATTGCGGATTCACAGATTACAACGCCAGCACCTGCTAGAAATGGTAAGAGATTCCGTATTTATTATGCTACACAGGTCGCAATACAACCGCCTACATTTGTATTGAGTTGTAATGAACCAAAGTTGATGCATTTTACATATCAACGTTTTATTGAAAATACATTGAGACGTGCATTTGATTTCGAAGGCACTCCGATTCATATTATTGCTAGAAAGAAGGTTTCAGAATGAATATTCGAGTATTAGGTACAGGTAGTTGGGGTAGTGCTTTAGCCCAAACATTAGCAGATAATGGTCATCATGTAGTGATGTGGGGAATTGATGAGAATGAAGTCAATGATATTGAAAATAATCATCATAATACAAAGTATTTTGAAGCAGAAATCAATCATGATGTACACGCAACTAAAGATATCAATTGTGTAAAAGATGCAGATGTTATATTAGTTGCGGTACCATCAGGTGCATTAGATTCTGTTTTACATCAAGTATGTAATCTAACAGAAAAGAAAGTTATTATTATCAATGTCGCTAAGGGATTTCATCCTGAAACGCATGAAAGACTTTCTGAAGTTATTAAAAGATTAGTTCCAGAAGAAAAGAGAGAAGCTGTTGTTTCTTTGATTGGACCAAGTCACGCGGAAGAAGTTATTATTAGAAAGCTTACTTGTTTAAATGCGGTAAGTGATAATGAAGAAGCAGCTAAAACAATTCAAGAAATCTTCTCAAATGATTATTTCAGGGTTTATCGTAATACAGATGTCATTGGTGCTGAAATTGGTGTTGCGGTTAAAAATATCATGGCAATTGCTTCTGGTATCTTGGAAGGGATTGGACAAGGTGATAATGCACGTGCAGCCTTAATGACTAGGGGCCTTGCAGAAATGATGCGTTATGGTGTTGCGTTAGGTGGTAAGAAAGAAACCTATTTGGGTTTAGATGGTGTAGGTGATTTGATCGTCACATGTACTTCAATGCACTCTAGAAATTTCACTGCTGGATTGCAAATTGGAAAAGATGGTTCTGCAGAAAACTTTTGGAAAGAAAATAAGCGTACTGTAGAAGGTGTTGCGGCTTGTAAAGTTATTTATGAAGAAGCACATAAAAGAGGTATTGAAATGCCTATCACTGATCAAGTTTATGCCATTCTTTATGAAGGGAAATCTCCTGAGCAATGCATTAAGACATTGATGTCTAGAAGCTTAAAATCAGAAATGTAAGAAGACTATAAGTCTTCTTTTTTTACAAAAAAAGACTTCATTTGAAGTCTTTTATTCTGAAGCATTATTGAAATCCTTTGCAACAACACATTGTTGAGAAGATGTTGTGTAACCATTTGACCAATAACCGCATGCTTTTATTGTTCCTGAATCGTAGTCACCAATCCATCCACCATACATACCATCTTTACTTGTAACAGTAGTTATGTAAGTGTCGTCATGATAAATATCCGCGACAAATGTTGGGTTGGTTCCATATGCCCAAGCAGTATTGGCTAGACAAGCACCGGTCGCTTCTTTATTTTCCCATGAATCTCGTAATGAGATATCAATTGTTCCACCATAACATCCTTTTTTTGCTCCCCAGTCAACATAGAGAATACCATTTGTTAGACTAGCGGCGAAATTTGTTTCTTCACCAGTTGTTGATATCGTAGGGGTATTTGATAAACCAGTTGTAGATACAAGAGAAGTGATATTATCATTGATGCCTGAAACATGTGGCCATGTTCCATTTGCGTATGTAACTTGTGCGATATCTGATGGCATTTCTACACCACCAAGATTTCCACCAGCTTCTTCTTCCGCTGCTAATAACTCTAATTGAATTTTACCAGGAATATTCATCAAGGCTTTCCAAGTTGGGAAGTACGTTCCTTCACCAGCGACTGCTTTATCATAGCCGACCCATACAGCGTTTGTATATTGAGAGGTGGAGGCAACCATCCATTTATCTTTCATAGCACCTTGAGGAATACCATATTGTAAACCATCAGAACCCCAGTCAGTTGTTCCAGTCTTTGCGTATACTGGATAAGATCTCGCTAATACTTGCATGTAGTTATAAATACCACAACTAACGTTATTTTCCATTAATTGACATACAAGCCATGCACTACCTGATGAAAGTACTCTTCGATTTTGATTTTTAGGATAGTATATATCACCATCTGTTGTTTCTATTTTGCGAATTGTATGAGGTTCGTTATAAACACCATAGTTAATCATTGCGGAATGTGCTCCAGCAAGTTCAGCAACAGTTGTTTCAAATGAGTTACCACCAATAGCGTATGACATGTGATAGTTTTCATCACTAACACGCGAGAAACCTAGATTTTGTAAATAATCTACAACAGCATCTCCACCGATTTTTGCGGTAACATGCTCTAGTGTTAAGATTGCAGGGATGTTATAGGAATTAGCCACTGCATCTTTAATTGTTACTTCACCATGGTATTGCCCATTTGCGTTTTGTAAGACTCTACCTTCACCCGGGAAGGCAATTGGTTTATCCATCAGTATTTCATCTAAAGAATAGCCTAAGTATTCAAATCCTAACGCATAAGATAAGATTGGTTTTACAGAGGAACCTGGTTGTTTGTATTGTGAGGTAGCACGGTTGAGTAATCGAGCACCACCTTGATAGTTTCTTCCACCACCAATTCCAACGATTTCACCATTTTGATTATTCATGCATACAATTGCTGATTGCATGAGATCATCCGCATAGGTAACGCTTGTTTCTCCTCGTTCAATTGCTTCAATCTTTGATTGTATTGTTGTATTTAAAGCTGTATAAATATCCATTCCATATACAACAGGGTCTTTTCCAGTCAGTGCTACAGTTTCTTCAATAACAACATCTACATATTCTGCATAAGCGTCATTTTCGCTTGTTTCACTTAGTTTACTTGCGCCAACTAGTTGATCTTCAACATTGATTGATTTCGCTAATTTATATTCTGTTTCATTGATATATCCATGTTGCAACATCAGATATAAAACTTCATTTCTTCTTTTTGTTGCATATTCCAAATAATGATAAGGGTTATATTTATTTGGTAAGTTAACGATACCTGCTAATAATGCAGATTCAGAAATACTCATTTCTGATGCACTCTTACCAAAGTAATACTTTGCAGCTTTTTCAACACCTCTGATACGATCGCCGAAGTTTAACTTATTCATGTAAAGCTCAAAGATTTCTTTCTTTGATAATTGTGTTTCAAGTTCTAGTGATAAAGCAATCTGTTGAACCTTATATTCAATCGTTGCTTCTCTCTCTACAGAGTCATCACCATTATCAATAGAGAAATAGCTGTTTTTCACAAGTTGCATTGTGAATGTGGAACCACCTCCACCATCTCTATGAAGTAAGAATGTTTCTAATGCAGCTTTTGTGAAACGTGGAATATCAAATCCATTGTGTTCAAAGAAACGTGAATCTTCAATAGATAAGAATGCATCTACCAATGAAGTAGGGCATTGATCATATTTGATATTTTCACGATAGTAAGTACCAATTTCCGTAATTAGATTTCCATCTGCGTCATAGATCTTACTAGATTCTTCACTTAGTAAATCACTGACATTTAATGTCGGTATACCTTCTAATTTACTTAAGGCATACTTTCCACCAACAACACCAATGACCATATATATACAAAGAACAAATATTAGAAATCCAGTGAAAATACTTTTTGCTTTCTTTTTTCTTAGAATCTTCTTTCTTTTCTTCGCTCTATTGATTTCTTCTTCATGATTAGAAGTCTCTAAATGATTTAATTCATGAAAAGAGTCCTTTTCTTGTTCATTATTTTGATTTTGTAATTCATTTTCTCTTTTATCCATGGAAACTCCTTTCAATGAAATAGCCATCAAAAATTATATCAAATTTAAGATGGCTTTGTGTGAACAACTCTTATTTTTTACGGAAGTATTGTAAACAAATCGCTCCTAGACCAGTATGTGCTGCAACAGGGGAACATAATTCAATGACTTCTACTTCAGCTTTTGGGAATCTTTCTGTAATTTTACGATACAGAGATTGTGCTTCTGATATATTGTTAACATGTGCAATTGCAATATACCAATCATCTGATTGATTGATACCATCACTTTCCATTTGATCCATTGCTTTTTCTAAAGCCTTTCGGAAAGTACGTACTTTTTGTAATGTATCAATTCTGCCAGATGTTGATTTATTGATTTGTAATACTGGAGCAATTTTTAATAATTTTCCTAGCTTTGCAGCTAAAGGTGTCATTCTTCCACCTCGAATCAATTGATCAAGATTTTCTGGAATGATGAGTGTATTACAAGAATCAATGACTTCATTTGTAATCAATTGGATTTCTAGATCATTCACACCTTCTTCATGTGCTTTTTTAATTCTTTTGATTAAATATTCTTGTACAACTGCAGTGACATATGTATCTACTGTAATGATATTCATATCTAAACTTTGTGCAATCGTTGTCATTGTAGATATCGTTCCAGATAATCCGTTACAGATAGGAACTGCATAAATCAAATCTACACCTTGTTGTTTTAAACTTTCAAAACATTCTTGAATAATACCTGGAGAAGGTTGAGAAGTCTTAAAAGTATGTCCTTCTTTCAACAAAGTAATTAAATCTTGTTTAGAAAGATTTTCCATATCCTGATATGTATTATTTTCATCAGAAACTTGTAATGGAACACTTACAATTCCATCTTTTGCCATTTCTGAAATGGACTTACCTGTTCCACTATCTGTTATATAAGCAATTTTCATATGATATACCTCTGAAAAATTATAATATTAAATTCAAAAACAATAAAGTACTTAAACGCAATCTATATTGTTTTGTAGTACAATATTTGCATGCCTACACATCTCTATACAAGAAGCTGTTATAGCTTATTAAATAGTACAATTCGTATCCAAGAATATGTAAAATATGCATCTTCTTTAGGATATGAATCGATTGTGTTAACAGATCATAATGTTATGTATGGATCTGCTAGTTTTTTACATGCTTGTAAGAAAGAAGGAATTCATGGAATCATTGGTATGGAAGTGGATTGTTTGTACCATGATACAATTGTACCATTTCTTTTACTATCAAAAGATAATAAAGGATATTTAGATTTAATGCATCTTTCTTCATATCTAAATGAATCAGCTTCTACATGTACTTTACAACAACTCCAACATGCGACATCACATTGTCATTTGATTGTCTATGGAGAAG